>NZ_JABEMA010000193.1 GCF_013004605.1 Pseudokineococcus marinus | reverse complement strand
CGTTCTCGATCATCGTCGCCGCCTCGAGGGCGAAGACGTGCGCGATCCGGCCGGTCGCGTGGGCCTCCTCGATGTCGGCGAGGGTCTCGCCCTTGACGACGAAGTCCTGGTGCGCCAGGTCGGCCATGCGCACGCCCAGGTCGAACAGGACGTCCTGGTACTTCCACCCGGCGTCGCTGCTGATGCAGCACGTGCCGTCCATCCCGTTGTCGAAGACGGCGGTGAGCCCGGAGCGGGACAGGCCCTCGTAGCCGGTGGGCTCCCGGCCCTGGCGGATGTGCTCGCGCAGCTGGCCCATGTCCTCGGGGAAGACCTGCACGTGCTCGTGCAGGGAGATGACCTTCTCCGTCTCGAGCAGCCGGCGGGCGCGCTCGGCCTGCTCGGTGGTGAGGTCCAGGCCGGTGTAGGCCGGGACGCGCCCGAGCTGGGCGGCGTAGGCGAACTCGCGGTAGTCGGTGCCGGGCTCCAGGTACTCGTACGCGGTGTACCCGGTGTAGCGCTTGGCGGGGTCGAGCACGGGGCGGCTCCTCGGTCGGGGGGCTGGGGTCGGGGGGGCTCGAGCGGGAGGCCGGGCGGGCGCCCGAGCGCGGCGGGACCGGCGGCGCCGTCGACGCCGACCCGGTGGGTGCGGTGAGTAGTCCGCCACGATCAGGCGCCGACGTCAAGGCCCGCGACACGATCCGGCGCGGGACTGGACGCATCGTTACTTCCCGGCAACACTCGTCGTGCACGATGGCGCGCGCCGGTGCGGACGCCGCCACCCCCGACGGCGGCGTCCGCACCTGCCGGCCCTCCGGCCGCACCCGATCCAGCCCCCGAGCCCAGGAGCAGCCATGACGGCCACGGCAGCAGCGGCGCCGGCCGCGACCCGCACCGACGCGCCCCTCCTGCGGGTGCGCGGCCTGCGCGTGGAGGTTGACGGGCACGGCGCGGGCGCGGAGCCCGTCGAGCTCGTGCGCGGCGTCGACCTCGACGTCGAGCGCGGCGAGCTCGTCGCCCTCCTCGGGGAGTCGGGGTCGGGCAAGTCCGTCACCGCCCGCGCCGTCCTGGGGCTGGACGCCCCGGGCATGCGGCGGACGGCCGAGGATTTGAGCCTCGCCGGCCTCGACCTGCGGGGCCTGTCCGAGCGCGAGCTGCGGCCGCTGCGCGGGGCGCGGATGGCGCTCGTCGTGCAGGACGCGCTCTCGGCCCTCAACCCCGTGCTCACCGTCGGGGACCAGATCGGCGAGCTCGTGCGCGTCCACACGGGCGCCTCGCGCCGGGCCGCGCGGGCCCGCGCCGTCGAGCTCCTCGGCCTCGTCGGCATCCCCGGCGCCGCGCAGCGCGTGCGCGACCACCCCCACCAGTTCTCCGGCGGCATGCGCCAGCGGATCCTCATCGCCATGGCGGTCGCCCTGGAGCCCGAGCTGCTCGTCGCCGACGAGCCGACGACGGCCCTCGACGTCACGGTGCAGGCCCAGGTCCTCGAGCTCCTCGACGGCCTGCGCCGCGAGCTCGGCATGGGCGTGCTCCTCATCACCCACGACCTCGGCGTCGTCAGCGAGGTGGCCGACCGCGTGGCCGTCATGTACGCGGGCCGCGTCGTCGAGTCCGGGCACGCCGACGACGTCCTCCTCGCCCCGGCGCACCCCTACACGCGCGCCCTGCTGGCCTCCGTGCCGCAGCCCGTCCGGGCCGCCGGGGGGCTCGCCACCATCCCCGGCTCGCCCCCGGTGCCGGCCCAGACGCCTCCCGGCTGCGCCTTCCACCCGCGCTGCGCGTGGGCCGTGGACCGCTGCGCGACCGAGGTGCCCGCGCCTCGGGCGCCCGGCCCGCCGCCTCCCACGGGGGTGCCCCGCACGAGCGCCTGCCTGCGGGCGGAGGAGGTGCTCCGTGGCCGCTGACACGACGACGGGGACCGCGGCCGGCACGGGGACCGGCGCCGGGCCCGACGACGGCGCGCTGCTGCGCGCGCGGGGCCTCGTGCGCCGCTACCCCGCGGGGCGCGCGGGCCTGCGCCGCCGGAGCGTCTCGGCCGTCGACGGCGTCGACCTCGACCTGAGAGCCGGCGAGGTCCTCGGCGTCGTGGGCGAGTCCGGCTGCGGCAAGTCCACGCTCGCGCGGATGCTCGTCGGCCTCGAGCGCCCCGACGCCGGGACCCTCGCCTACCGCGGCACCGACGTCACGCGGATGCGGCGGGCCGAGCACGCCGTCATGCGCCGCGGCGTCCAGATGGTCTTCCAGGACCCGTACGCCTCCCTCGACCCGCGGATGACCGTCGAGCAGGTGGTGGCCGAGCCGCTCGCCGCCGCCCGCACGGGCACCCGGGCGGACCGCCGCCGGCGCGCCGGGGAGCTGCTCGAGCTCGTCGGGCTCTCGGCCGGGATGCTGGGGCGCTACCCCCACCAGTTCTCCGGAGGGCAGCGCCAGCGCATCGGCATCGCCCGCGGCCTGGCCCTCGAGCCGTCCGTCCTCGTCTGCGACGAGCCCGTCTCGGCGCTCGACGTCTCCGTCCAGGCCCAGGTGGTCAACCTCCTGGGGCGGCTGCGCGACGAGCTGGGTCTGGCGGTCGTCTTCATCGCCCACGACCTCTCGGTCGTGCGCCACGTCGCCGACCGGGTCGCCGTCATGTACCTCGGGCGCGTCGCCGAGGTCGGCGGGGCGGACCGGGTCTTCGACGCCCCCGCCCACCCCTACACGCGGGCGCTGCTGTCGGCCTCGCCGTCGGTCGACCGCGCCCAGCGGGGGCGCCTCGGCCGGCGGGAGGTGCTGCGCGGCGAGCCGCCCTCGCCGGCCGACCCGCCCAGCGGCTGCCGCTTCCGCACCCGCTGCGCGCTCGCCGTCGACCGGTGCGCGCACGAGCAGCCGCTGCTGCGCCTCGCCGCGGGCGACGACCCCGCGCGCACCGTCGCCTGCCACCGCGCGGAGGAGGTGCTCACCGGCTGACCCGGCGGGGCGGCTGCGGGGTGGCGCCGCCGCGCGCTCCCGGCCCTGCCCCATCCTGGGCGGGTGGACGAGCGCTACCTGCCCATCGAGGAGCACGGCGTCATCGGCGACCTGCGGACGGTCGCGCTCGTCGGCACCGACGGCACGATCGACTGGTACTGCCCCTCGCGCTTCGACGCGCCGTCGCTGTTCGCCTCGCTGCTGGACGCCGACCGCGGGGGCTCCTTCCGCCTCTCCGCCCGTGCGGGCGCCCGCCCCAAGCAGCTGTACCTGCCCGACACGAACATCCTGCTGACCCGCTACCTCACGCGGGACTCGGTCGGCGAGGTCGTCGACTTCATGGTCCCCGAGACCAGCGACGTCGCCGCCGCGCGCGACCTCGTCGTCCGGCGGGCCTCCGCGGTGCGCGGCATGACGACCTTCGACCTCGTGTGCCGCCCGGCCTTCGACTACGGCCGCGTGCCGCACGAGGTGCGGCTCGTCGACGACGTCGGCGCGGTCTTCAGCTCCTCGGCCGGCGACTTCGTCCTCCGGACGTCGGCGCCCCTGCGCGTCACCGACGACGGGCGCGGCGTCGAGGCGGTCTTCGCCGTCGAGGAGGGCGAGCAGGTCGACGTCGTCCTCGAGTGGCGCGGCGTCGTGCGCCCGCTCGCGCTGCACGAGACCGACGACCTCTTCACGCGGACGAGCGACTACTGGCAGCGCTGGGTGTCCGGCTCGCGCTACCGGGGGCGCTGGCGCGAGATGGTCCAGCGCTCGGCGCTGACGCTCAAGCTGCTCGTCTACCACCCCACCGGCGCCCTCGTCGCCGCCCCGACGACGTCGCTGCCCGAGCAGCTCGGCGGCGCGCGCAACTGGGACTACCGGTACGCGTGGCTGCGGGACGCCGCCTTCACGGTCTACGGCCTCATGCGGCTGGGCTTCCTCGACGAGGCCGCGGCCTTCATGGACTGGATCAAGGAGCGGTGCGAGGCGGCGTCGATCGAGCGCGACGTCATGATCATGTACGGGGTCGACGGCAGCGAGGACCTGCCCGAGACGGTGCTCGAGCACTTCGAGGGCTACCGCGGCTCGCGGCCCGTGCGCATCGGCAACTCGGCCGTGACCCAGCGCCAGCTCGACGTCTACGGCGAGGTCATGGACTCCGTCTACCTCTACAACCGCCAGGTCCCCATCAGCTACGACCTGTGGACGACCCTCGGCCACCGCCTCGACTGGCTCGCCCAGCACTGGCAGGAGCCAGACGAGGGCGTGTGGGAGGTCCGCGGCCCCCGGCAGCGCTTCACGTACTCGGCGCTCATGACGTGGGTGGCCTACGACCGCGCCCTGCGGGTGGCGCGCGACCGCGGCCTCCCGGCGCCGACGGAGAAGTGGCGCAAGATCGCCAACAAGGCGCACCGGTTCGTGCAGGAGGAGTGCTGGGACCCCGACCTCGGGGCCTACGCCATGCACCCGGGCAGCCGGCTGCTCGACGCCTCCGTGCTCGTCATGCCGCTCGTGAAGTTCGCCGGGCCGACGGACCCGCGCTTCCTCTCGACCCTCGACCGCATCGGGGACGAGCTCGTCGCCGACTCCCTCGTCTACCGGTACGCCATCACCGGGCACGACGGGCTCGACGACGACGAGGGCACCTTCAACCTCTGCTCGTTCTGGTACGTCGAGGCGCTGACGCGCGCCGGCCGCCTCAAGGAGGCGCGCATCGTCTTCGAGAAGATGCTCACCTACTCCAACCACCTCGGGCTCTACGCCGAGGAGATCGGCCCCTCGGGCGAGGCGCTCGGCAACTTCCCGCAGGCCTTCACCCACCTCGCGCTCATCTCGGCCGCCGTGAACCTCGACGCCGCGCTCGACCGGCAGCGGGAGCGCTGAGCGCCTGCCGAGCACCGTGCTGGACGGCGTCGACGACGCCGTCCGGCACGGGCCCGCCGCTGGCGTCGGGGCGATGCCTATAGGATCTACGCGGCGAGGGCGCCGGGTGCGGCGCCGCACCTCGACGGACCGACGGAGGTCCCATGACGCAGCTGGTGAACCACCCCGACCGCTTCGCCGACGAGGCCGTCGACGGCCTCGTCGCCGCCCACCCCGGCCGGCTGCGCCGCTGCCGCGGCGGCGTCGTGCGCGCCGACCCGCTCCCCGAGGGCGCCGTGGCCGTCGTCCTCGGCGGGGGCAGCGGCCACCACCCCGCCTTCGCCGGCTGGGTCGGCGACGGCTTCGCCGCAGGGGCGGCGTGCGGCGGCGTGTTCGCCTCCCCCTCGGCCCGCCAGATCCGCTCGGTCGCCCTGGCCGCCCACGCCGGTGGCGGCGTCCTGCTCGGCTACGGGCGCTACGCCGGCGACGTCCTGCACTTCGGGCTGGCCGCCGAGATGCTGCGCGCCGAGGGCGTCGACGTGCGCGAGGTGGCGGTCGGGGACGACGTCGCCTCCGCCCCGCCGGAGGAGGCGCACCGGCGCCGGGGCATCGCGGGTGACCTCGTCGTGCTCAAGGTGGCCGGCGCGGCCGCCGCGGCCGGGCTCCCCCTCGACGCCGTCGAGGCCCTCGCCCACCGGGCGGACGCGCGCACGCGCACGCTCGGCGTCGCGCTCTCCGGCTGCACGCTCCCGGGGTCGCGCGACCCCCTCTTCTCCGTGCCCCGCGGCCGCATGGGGGTCGGTCTCGGCATCCACGGGGAGCCGGGGCTCGAGGAGCGCGAGCTCGGGACCGCCGACGAGGTGGCCGACCTCCTGCTCGACGGGGTGCTGGCCGAGGAGCCGGCCCGCGGCGAGGGGCGCCAGGGCTACCGGGGCCGGGTCGCCGTCCTCGTCAACGGGCTCGGCGGCTCGGCCCGCGAGGAGCTGCTCGTCCTCCACCGCCGCGTCGACGAGCGCCTGCGCGCCGCCGGCCTCGTGCCCGTGCGCCCGGAGGTGGGCGAGCACGTCACGAGCCTCGACATGGTCGGCGCCTCGCTGACCCTCTGCTTCCTCGACGACGAGCTCGAGGAGCACTGGCGCGCCGCCTGCGACGCGCCGACCTACCGCCGCGCCGCCGTCCCCGCCGAGGTGACGGCGCTCGAGCCGGTCCCGGACCGCGACGAGGACGCCCCGCCGGGGCCGGCCGCCGAGGGCTCCCGCGCCGCGGCGGACCGGGCGG
>NZ_JABEMA010000192.1 GCF_013004605.1 Pseudokineococcus marinus | reverse complement strand
CCGACCCCCGCACCCGCAGCGGGACGGCGGCCACGGCGGCCCCCTCGCCGACGACGCGGGGGAAGCGACGGGCGACCTCGGCCGCCGTCACGGCGGCGACGACCCGGCCGGTGCGCGCGCTGGCGCACTCGGGCAGGTCGTCGTCCGGCGGTGGGGCGCCACCGACGTCGAGCGTCTCGGGCGCGAGGCTGGGCGCCGACCACCGCAGCGCGGACGTCCCCTCCCCCGGCGCGCCCAGCAGCACGGCGCCGCCCGTGGCCCCGGTCGTCGGCAGCCCGGCCCGCAGGACCCGCTCCACCACCTCGGCGCGGGTCGTCGCGCCCACCAGCGCGGTGGCGACGTCGAGCAGCGCCCACGACGGCGGCGGCCCCGCGGCGTCGGCGGGTCCCCCGGGGCGCCCCGGCACCGGCGACGGCGTCATGGCGCGGACGGCGGCGTCACGGGTCCCGGCGCCTCAGGCCAGGTGCCGGAAGACGACGTCCGCGGCCAGGACGGGCCGCTCGCCGCCCTCGCGCTCCCCGAGCAGGGACAGGACGACCTGCACCCCACCGGCCACCTCGGTCGCGCCGGCGAGGGTGCCGGTGAGCCGCAGGCGCGACCCGACGGGCAGCGGGGCGGGGAAGCGGACCCGGTCGAGGCCGTAGTTGAGGACCATGGAGGAGCGCTCGACCCGCAGCAGGTCGTGGCTCAGCGGCACGACGAGCGACAGGGTCATGTAGCCGTGGACGATCGTCGTCCCGAAGGGACCCGCCGCCGCACGCTCGGCGTCGACGTGGATCCACTGCTCGTCGTGGGTGGCCCGGGCGAAGGCGTCGACCTCCGGCTGCACCACCTCGTGCCACCGGCTCGCGCCGAGGTCCTCCCCCACGTGCTGGAGGAGGTCGGCCGGGGTCTCCACGACGAGCGCCACGGGGACAGGTCTACCCCAGTGGCACCTCCCCGCGCGCCCCCGCGGACCAGACCGTGACCTGGGCGCCTCGCGCGGCCGAGCGGGCTGCTCCGACGGGGTCGCGAGCGGCCCGTGGGCCGGGACGTCCGATCAGGCCTCGGGGACGAGGACGTCCAGCCGGCCGGAGCGGACGTCGTACACGCACCCGGCGACGGGCAGCCCCGCGGGCAGGTAGGGCGAGCTGCGGATGCGCTGGACGTCGTGCTCGAGCGTCGCCCGCTGGTCGGGGATGGTGCGGAACTCGAGGCTGCGCGTGTCGAGCCCGGCGCTCTCGGCGATGGTCGCGTGCACCTGCTCGTCGGTGGCCTTCGTCATGCGGCAGTCGGTGTGCGCGACGACGAGGACCCGCTCCACCCCGAGCAGGTGCGTGGCCAGGACGAGCGTGCGCAGCACGTCGCCCGTCACGCGGGCGCCGGCGTTGCGGAGGATCTTCGCGTCGCCGGGCTGCAGGCCGAGCATGTCCAGCGGCGAGATGCGCGAGTCCATGCACATCACGAGGCCGAGGCCCCGAGCCGCGCGCCCGGCCATGCCGGTGTCCGTGTAGGTGCGTGCGTGCTCGGCGTTCGCGGCGAGCACGTCGTCGAAGGAGGTCACGGCAGGGCATCCCACCAGGTCGCGGCGCGGCGCGGTGCGGCGGCCCGGCATCCGGGCGGCTGGGAGAGGGCCGGGGTGGGGCGGCAGGCTGCACCGGGTGGCGCACCCCCTCGTCCTCCTCGACCTCGACGGCACGCTGCTCGACCACCGCGGGTCGGTCGATCGGGCGCTGCGGGCCTGGACCGCGCGGCTGGCGCCGCCGCGGGCGCCCGCGGACCTGCTCGGGGCGTGGCTCGCCGCCGAGCGCCGGCACCTGCCCGCCTGGCGCGACGGGACGGCGTCCTTCGCCGAGCAGCGCCGTCGCCGGCTGCGCGACGTGCTGCCGCTGCTCGGGCTGCCCGTCGGCGACGACGCCGACCTCGACGCCGTCTTCGCGGGCTACCTCGAGGCGTACGAGGCGGCCTGGACGGCCTTCGACGACGTCGAGGACGCCCTCGCCGAGCTCGCCGGCGCCGGGCTGGCGACGGCCGTGCTGACCAACGGCGTCGAGGAGCAGCAGCGGGCGAAGCTGGCCCGGCTGGGGCTCGCCGGACGCGTGGGCCCCCTGCTCACCGCGGAGACCCTCGGCGTCGCCAAGCCGGACCCCCGCGTCTTCACCCTCGCGTGCGAGCGCCTCGGACGACCTCCCGCGCAGGTCGTCTCGGTCGGCGACGACCACGCCCTCGACGTCGTGGCCGCCCGCGCGGCGGGCCTGCGGGCGGTCCACCTCGACCGCCGCGACGAGGGGCCCGCCGGCGAGAGGGCGCGGACGACGACGCTGCGCGGGCTCGCCGCGCTCGTGCGGGACGCCGGGCCCGCCTAGTCCCGGCCCGGCCGTCCGAGGCGGAGGAGCGCGGGTCTCAGGACAGGCGCTCGAGCACCATCGCCATGCCCTGGCCGCCGCCGACGCACATCGTCTCGAGGCCGAGGGTCCCGTCCCGCTCCTGCAGCCCGTGGACGAGCGTCGAGGTCATCCGCGCGCCCGTCATGCCGAACGGGTGGCCGACGGCGATGGCCCCGCCGTGGACGTTGAGGCGGTCCTCGTCGACGCCCAGCTCGCGGGCGGCGGGCACCACCTGGGCCGCGAAGGCCTCGTTGAGCTCGACGAGGTCCAGGTCGCCCACCGACAGGCCCGCGAGGGCCAGCGCGCGGCGGCTGGCCTCGACCGGGCCCATGCCCATGACCTCGGGCGACAGCGCCGAGACGCCGGTCGAGACCACGCGCGCCAGCGGCGTGACGCCCAGCTCGCGCGCCCGGACGTCGCTCATGACGACGAGAGCGGCCGCGCCGTCGTTGAGGGGGCAGCAGTTGCCGGCCGTGACGGTGCCGTCGGGGCGGAAGACGGGCTGGAGCCCGGCGAGCGCCTCCGCCGTCGTCCCCGGCCGCGGGGACTCGTCGGCGTCCATGACGGAGCCGTCCGGCAGCACGACGGGCGTGGTGTCGCGCGCCCAGAAGCCGGAGGCCGTGGCGGCGGCCGCCCGCTGCTGCGAGCGCAGCGCGTAGGCGTCCTGCTCCTCGCGGCTGACCCCCCAGCGCTGGGCGACGTTCTCGGCCGTGTGCCCCATGGCGACGTACGCGTCCGGCAGCAGGCCGTCCTCGCGGGGGTCGCGCCACGTCGGCGCCCCGCCGGCGGCCCGCTCGGCGGTGCGCGCCCGGGCCTCCTCGAACCGCGGGTTGGTCCACGGGTTCGCCCCGCCGGGCGTCGCGGCGGGCGCGTCCGCGGGGGGTGCGTCGCTCGAGCCGCGGGCGAAGCGGCTGACGACCTCGACGCCCGCCGACACGACGACGTCGGCCTCGCCCGCCCGGATCGCGTGCATCGCCATCCGCGTCGTCTGCAGGCTCGAGGAGCAGTAGCGGGTCACCGTGGCGCCGGGGACCTCGTCGAGACCGAGCAGGACCGCGACGACGCGGGCGAGGTTGAAGCCCTGCTCGCCGCCGGGCATGCCGCAGCCCACGAGCAGGTCGTCGACCGAGCGGGGGTCGAGCTGCGGCACCGCCTCCAGCGCCGCGCGCACCACCTGGGCGGTGAGGTCGTCGGCCCGCGTCCCGGCCAGGGCGCCCTTGCCGGCGCGGCCGATGGGAGAGCGGGCCAGGGAGACGATGACGGCGTCGGGCACTTCTGGCTCCTCGGCGGTGAGGACGGGGGGGGGTGGTGGTGCGGGTGCTGCAGCGGCGCTCGAGGAGGGTTCCTCAGGACGCGGGCTCGCAGGTGACGTCGGGCGCCACGTCGACGACGATCTCGCCCTCGTCGAGCGACGCCTCCTCGAGGGCCTGCTCGCCCTGGGCCCACTCGGCCGTCGCGGCCTCCTCACCGCTGCCCGCGCAGAGGACCGTGAGCATGTAGACCCCGTCCTCGATGCGGTCCTCCTGCAGGTCCGCGACGAGGGACTGGACGCCGAGCTCGACGGGCGTCTCCGGCACCTCGACGGTGACGTCCGTGCCGTCCTCCTCGACCACGTCGTAGTCGGGGGCCTGGGCGATGAGCTCGGGGTCGGTCTCCGTCCCCGTCTCGGTGGAGGCGCCGCACGCGGCGAGCAGGAGGAGCAGCGGTGCGGCGGGGGCGAGGTGGCGGACGCGCATGCCAGCGACAGTGCCACGGCCCCCGCGGGGGCGCACCGCGGGCGCGGGCGGCCCGGCGGCGACGCCGGCAGGGCGCCCGGGCGACGACACCGGGACCCGGAGCCGGGACCCCTAGCCTCGCGGCGTGGACGCGACCGTGCTCTCCCTCGTCCTCGACCTGTCGGGCGTCTTCGTCTTCGCCCTCGCCGGCGCGCTGGCCGCCGTCCGCGCCCGCTTCGACGTCATCGGCCTCGTCGTCGTCGCGATGGTCTCCTCGATCGGCGGGGGGCTCCTGCGCGACGTCCTCCTGGGCACGGAACCGCCTCTGGCGCTGCGGGACTGGAAGTACCTGGCGGTGCCGACGGCGGCCGCGGGCCTCGCCTGGTGGCTGCACCCCCGCCTCGCCCGCCTGCGGCGCTCGGTGCGCGTGGCGGACGCCTTCGGGCTCGGCTTCTTCTCCGTCTCGGGCACGGCGACGGCCCTCGCGGCCGGCCTGGCGCCGCCCTCCGCCTGCCTGCTCGGGGTGCTGACGGGCGTGGGCGGGGGTGTCATCCGCGACGTCCTGCTCCGCGAGGTGCCGCTCGTGCTCTCCGACGGGCAGTTCTACGCGCTGGCGGCCCTCGCCGGGGCGCTCCTCGTCGCCGTCACCTGGCACCTGCAGGTCTACGGGCTCGTGGCCGCGGGGGCCGGCGTCGCGCTGGTCGTGGCGCTGCGCCTGCTGACCCTGCGGCTGCGGTGGCAGCTGCCCGTCCCCGCCGACCGCCGGCCCGGGCGGCCTGAGCGGTCCGGGCCGGCTGGGCGGTCTGGGCGGGTCGGGCGGGCGCGACCTCGCCGTCAGCGACCGAGGAGGCCCCGCACGTAGGAGGCCTGCCCGAGGTGCTGCAGGCAGTCCGAGGCCACGCTGGCCAGGCGCACGCCGTAGGTGACGGGCGGGTCCCACGCCTCGTCCACCACGCGGTCGAGGTCCTGCTCGCCCAGCCCGGCGACGACCGCGTCGGCGCGCTCCCCCACCGCGCGGGCGTAGCCGGCGAGGTCCTCCGCGCTCGCCCGGACGCGCGCGACCTCGTCGGTGGTGTGGCCGTAGCCGGTGTCCTCGCGAGGCAGGTCCAGCGCCAGCCGGTCGGCCCAGGTCCGCCCGCCGTCGCCGTCCACGGGCGTCGTCCAGACCTGCTCGAGGCCGGCGGCGTCCGCGAGGTGGTCGTCCATGACGCGCGCCTGGTGCCACACCAGCCAGGCGACGGTGTTGGCACCCGGCTGCGGCGCCCGCGCCAGGTCCTCCTCGGAGAGGCCGTCGACGACCGTGGGCGCGAGGGCGCTCGCGCGGCCCAGCACCTCCTGCAGCAGCTGGCTGACGTCCATGGCCGCCACGCTAGGCACGGCGTCGGGCGGGCGCCCGCGGGCGGAGCCGGCAGGTCAGGGACGGGTCACCGGGCCGAGGGCCGCCAGGCGCTCGTCGAGGAGCCGGTCGATGACGTCGGCCAGCACCCGCGCGGCCCGCGGCCGGGCGAGCTGGTCGGCCCGCGCGTGGGCGATGAGCGCGTCGAGCACGTGGGGCTCACGGGGGCTGGGGATCCGGGCGGGAGCGGTCACGTCGACCTCCGACGGGTGGGGCGGGGCCCTCCCCCGCGTGCACGGTGCGTCGACGCGCGCCAGGGCCGCCTGCAGCGCTCACCCGTCCGGCGCCCCCGGCCTCACCCGCTCGGACCAGCGCGTGCCCGACCAGCGCCTCGTCCCGACCAGCGCCTGCCGTTCCCCCCGGGGGGTCAGCGGGCGCGGACGGCGGCGTCCAGGCGCCGGCGCACGCTCGGCCAGGAGTCGCCGTGGGCCGCGACGAGCGCGGGCGTCGTCCAGCGCAGCACCCCGCCCTCCGCCGAGGCGTCGGTGCCGCCGACGAGCTCGACGTGGCCGCACG
>NZ_JABEMA010000191.1 GCF_013004605.1 Pseudokineococcus marinus | reverse complement strand
CGTTCTCGATCATCGTCGCCGCCTCGAGGGCGAAGACGTGCGCGATCCGGCCGGTCGCGTGGGCCTCCTCGATGTCGGCGAGGGTCTCGCCCTTGACGACGAAGTCCTGGTGCGCCAGGTCGGCCATCCTGCCCGAGCTGCGCCGCGACATGGGGTCCACCGCGGGCGGCAGCGTCTCCCTCGGCGCGTCCGGCTGGGAGGGCAGCGGCGCCGACGGCGACGGCCGCGGCGCCTGGGCCGGCACCACCGGCCACGGCGCGGGCGGGCGCCCCTCTCACGGCCGCCCCGCCAGCGGCGAGCCCGTCACCGCCGCGGCCGGCACCTCGAGCGCCCCGCCGGGCGTCCACCCCGATCTCCGGGCCGGTGCCCCCGGGCCGGGACGCGTGGACCTCGTCGTCTAGGCGCCCCGCCCCAGCCGTCTCCCCGCTCGCCCGCCGACCAGTCCGACCCGTCGTCCCAGGAGGACCCCGTGCCCGCCATCTCCGGTATGCCGTCCGGTTTCACGCCGGCGCCGACCCCGGCGACGTCCGTCGACGCCACGGGCTCCAGCCAGCCCGTCCGCGTGCCGAAGCAGGAGCTGGACAAGGACGCGTTCCTGCAGCTCCTCGTCACGCAGATGCGCTACCAGGACCCCAGCCAGCCCATGGACACGACGCAGATGATGGCCCAGACCTCGCAGATGACGACCGTCGAGCAGCTGACGACGCTCGTCCGCTCGAGCCAGGCCGCCTTCGCGTCGCAGCAGCAGCTGTCGTCGTCCGCCCTCGTGGGGCAGACGGTGCAGTGGGCCGACACCGAGCTGAAGACCTCCGGGTCGGGCGCGGTCTCGGCCGTCCGCTTCACCGCCGACGGCCCCGTGCTGCGCGTCGGCGACGCCGACGTCCCGCTCGCGCAGGTCACCGGCGTGACGACCACCGCCACCGCCTGACCTGCGCGCCCGACCCGCACCGACCGCCACGCACAGACCAGCGACACCGACCCCGCACCACCCCCGCCTGAGGAGGCGCCCCGTGCTCCGTTCCCTGTTCACCGGCATCAGCGGCCTGCGGGCCCACCAGATGATGATGGACGTCACCGGCAACAACATCGCCAACGTCAACACCAACGGCTTCAAGGGCTCGGCGATCACGTTCCAGGACACGTACAGCCAGATGATCGAGGGCGCGAGCGCCCCGCAGGCCGGCCCGCCGGACCGCGGCGGCGTCAACCCCTCGCAGGTGGGCCTCGGCGTCCGCGTCGCCGGTATGACGACGAACTTCACGCAGGGCGCCACCCAGTCCACCGGCCGCGCCACCGACGTGATGCTCGACGGCAACGGCTTCTTCGTCGTCGACAGCGGCGGCGAGCAGCTCTACTCCCGCGCCGGCTCCTTCGACTTCGACCGCGACGGCACCTTCGTCAACAGCGAGGGCGCCAAGGTGCAGGGCTGGCAGGCGAGCAACACCGGCGTCTTCGGCCCGCAGGACGCCGCCAGCATGGGCGACATCAACCTCAACGACTCGGCGCCCCTCCAGCCGGCCGGAGCGCCCGCCGGGACCCCGGCCGAGCAGGCGCTCATGGGCTACCGCATCGGCTCCGACGGCGTCATCACCGGCGTCTACCGCGCGTACGACGGCCAGGTCACGCAGCAGGCCGTGGCGCGCATCGCCGTCGCGACCTTCGCCAACAACGGCAGCCTCGAGAAGGCCGGCTCCTCGCTGTACCGCGAGAGCGTCAACTCCGGCAACGTCGTCATCGACCCGCCCGGCCAGGGCGCCGCGGGCACGATGTCCACCGGCGCGCTGGAGATGTCGAACGTCGACCTCGCGCAGGAGTTCACCAACCTCATCATCAGCCAGCGCGGCTTCCAGGCGAACAGCCGCGTCATCACGAGCTCCGACGAGCTGCTCCAGGACCTCGTCAACCTCAAGCGCTGACGCCCCGCGGGCCCGCGTCCTCCCCGGGCGCGCCCGCTCCCGCACCCGTCCGCCCGGTGCCGCTCGACGCGGCACCGGGCGGTCGTGCGCTCCCACCCGTCGGCTGCCCGCACAGCGACCTGCGGGACACCCGCCACGCACGGCGCCTGCGGACGTCGTCGCAGGTCACGGGGCCGGCCGCCCACGCCGGCCGACTGCTCCGCAGGTCGCCGTGCGCCTGCCGCTGGTCTGGTCCGGACGGGTGGTCCTGCGCTCCGGCCGCCCGCCGGCGGCCCTCAGCCCGCCCCCCGTCCGGCCGATAGACCAGCGAGGCCCACGGACGGGCCCCCCGACGAGCGGTGCTCCCACCGCTCCACCGCTCGCCCAAGGACGGCCACCATGATCATCCTCACCCGCCTGGCGGGGTCCCGCTTCGCGGTGAACCCCGACCTCCTGGAACGCGTCGAGGCCACGCCCGACACGGTCCTCACGCTGCTCGACGGCACCAAGTACGTCGTCGCGGAGGGCCTCGAGGAGGTCGTGGGCCGCGTCGCGGACTACCGCGCCACCGTCATCGCGACGGCCCGCCGCCTCGCCGAGGAGCAGGCGGCCGCCGCCGAGCTCGAGCACCAGGTCGAGGCCGCGGCGCCGTGGCCGGACGACGTCACCCCCCGTCTCGCGCCGGCCGTGCCGCTGCGCCGCCGCAGGAGGTCCTGATGGATCCCGCAGCCATCGTCGGCATCGTCCTGTGCCTCGGGGCGATCCTCACCATGATGATCATGGAGGGGGGCAACCCCCTCGCGATCTTCCTGCCGCCCCCGATGATCCTCGTCTTCGGCGGCACGTTCGGCGTCGCCATCGCCGGCGGCCTGCTCAAGGACGCCAAGGCCGTCGTCGGCAGCCTCAAGAAGGCCTTCCTCTCGCCGCCGAAGAAGATGGACCAGACGGTCGCCACCATCGTCGAGCTGGCCGAGCGCGCCCGCCGCGAGGGCCTGCTGGCCCTCGAGGACGCCGTCAAGGAGGTGGAGGACGACTTCCTGCGGGACGGCCTTCAGGCCGCCGTCGACGGGACGGACCCCGAGGACCTCCGCACGATGATGCTCGACAAGAGCGACCAGAAGGCGGCCGCCGACAAGCGCTCGGCCAAGTTCTTCAGCGACATGGGCGGCTACGCGCCGACCATCGGCATCATCGGCACGGTCATCTCGCTCGTCCACGTGCTCGAGAACCTCTCCGACCCGGGCGGCCTCGGCCACATGATCGCCGGCGCCTTCGTCGCGACCCTCTGGGGCGTGCTCTCGGCCAACGTGTTCTGGATGCCCATCTCCAACCGCCTGAAGCGGCTGGCGGAGGTCGAGGCGGCGCAGATGAACCTCGTCGTCGAGGGCGTGCTCGCCATCCAGTCCGGCTCCAACCCGCGCCTCGTCAAGCAGCGCCTCGCCAGCCTCGTGCCGGAGGGTGAGCTGCCCGCCGACGAGAAGGCGGCATGAGCGCCGGCGGCGCCCACGGGCGCGGCCGCCGCGGCGGGGGCGGGCACGACGAGGGCGGCCACGACGGCCCGGACGAGCGCTGGCTCGTCAGCTACGCCGACATGATCACCGTGCTCATGGCCCTGTTCATCGTGCTCTTCGCCATCAGCCAGGTCGACGCCCAGAAGTTCCTGCAGCTCAAGCAGGGCCTCGCCGAGGGCGTCGGCGCCAGCAGCAGCATCCCCGTCGACGGTGGCTCCGGCCTCCTCGTCAGCAACGGCTCCATCGCCGCCCCCGCGCAGCCGCAGACCGCGGTGCAGGCCGAGTCGGTCGACGTCAGCGCCGCCGGGCAGGGCGCCTCCTCCTCGGCCGGCGGCGGCGCCTCGGCGATGCAGGCGGCCCGCGAGGAGGTCGAGCGGCTCGACGAGCTCCAGCGGCAGCTCGACGCGTCGCTGCAGAGCGGCGGCCTGGGGGACCGGGTGGACTTCCGCATCACCGAGCGCGGCCTCGTCGGGGCGATCGTCGCGGACGACGTCTTCTTCGAGTCCAGCAGCGCCGCGCTCCGCGAGACGGGCCGGGCGGTGCTCGACGCGATGGCCCCCGTCCTCGACGCCGACCAGCACCCGCTCGAGCTCCAGGGCCACACGAACTCCCTGCCGGTCCGCGGCGGCCTGTACCCCAGCAACTGGGAGCTGTCCGCCGCCCGCGCCGCCTCGGTCGTCCGCCACCTGGAGTCCGACGGCGTGGCCTCGGACCGCATGACCGCCGTCGGGTACGGCCAGACCCGGCCCCTCTACCCGGGGAACGACGAGCAGGCGCTCTCGGGCAACCGCCGCGTCGACCTCGTCGTCCTCTCCGACCAGCCGGCCGAGGTCAAGGCCCTGCTGCCGGAGGCGGCCGCCGAGGCCGCCGCCAGCGCCGCGCCGCCCGAGCCGCAGGTCGCCCCGGCCGCCGTCGCGCTCGCCCCGCCGGTCGAGGCCTCCGCCGCCGACCACGCCGACGCGGGAGGCCACTGACGTGGCCGTCCAGCGCACCACCGCAACCCCCACCACGACCACGGAGAAGTCCATGCCCGCCAAGACCGCCGCGCCCGCCGACGCCGAGGCCGAGGCGCCCAAGAAGAAGAAGCTGCCGCTGCTGATCGGCGGGGTCGTGGCGCTCGTCGCCGTCGGCGCCGGCGCCTGGTTCTTCGTCCTCGCCCCCGGCGACGCCGAGGCCGCCGCGGAGCCGGAGCCCGAGCCCGAGAAGGGCGAGGTCGTGCCCCTCGAGCCGGTCTCGATCAACCTCGCCAACGGGTCGTACCTGCGGCTGGGCCTGGCGCTCCAGCAGACGGTCGAGGCCGCGGAGGCCGTCGACGGCAGCGAGGCGCTCGACCTCGCCATCAAGACCTTCTCCGGCCGGACCACGGAGGAGCTGGCGAAGCCCGAGGTCCGCGACCAGCTGAAGGCCGAGCTCCTCGGCGAGGTCGAGGAGGCCTACCCCGACGAGGTCATGGAGATCTACTTCACCGAGTTCGTCACCCAGTGACCCGCTGAGGACGTCGGCCCCGCCCCGGACGGGCGGGGCCGACGTCCTCACCGAGGTCACCGGCGCGCCGGGCTCAAGCACCGGCGCGGCGCGGCCGATGCAGTGGCGTGCCCACCACCCGATCAGCGCAGCCGAGCGCCACCGCCGGCCGGCCGGTGAGCGCGCGCCAGCGTCGCCGCGGCGCCGTGGTCCCCTGGGACTTCCGCGCCTCCGGCCGCATGGCGCGCGAGCACCTGCGCGTGCTCGAGCTCGCCTTCGAGACCCTCGCCCGCCAGTGGACGACGCAGATGGTCACGCGCCTGCGCGCGGACGTCGCCGTCGAGCTGCGGGCGGTCGAGCAGACCACCTACGACGAGCACGCCAGCACGCTCTCGGTGCCGTCACCGCTCGTCGTCATCGGCACGGACATCGGGGCCGCCGGCCTCCTGCACGTCCCCGCCGAGGTCGTCCTGTCGGTCGTCGACCACGGCCTGGGGGGCCCGGGCCGCCAGCAGGAGGCCCGGGAGCTCACCGAGCTCGAGGTCGGGGTCCTGCGCGACCTCGGCGACAAGGCGATGGCCGCCCTCGACTACGCCTTCGCCACCATCACGCCGCTCGGCGCCCGCCGGACGGCCACCGAGCAGATCCCCCAGCTCGCCCAGGCCGCGCAGGCGTCCGACCAGGTCGTCGTGGCCCACCTCACGGTCACCGTGGGCGCCACCACCGGCGAGGCCACCCTCGCCCTGGTCCTCGCGCCCCTCCAGGCCCGCCTCGGCTCGTCGACCGCGCCGGCGCGCTCCGCCGAGGAGCTCGAGGCCGAGGCGCGCGCCCAGGCCGCCGTCGTCGGCGCCATGCCCCGCGTGCCCGTCGAGGTCGCCCTGCGCCTGACGCCCACGCGCGTCACCTCCGACCGGGTCCTCGACCTCGCCGTGGGCGACGTCGTGCCCCTCGGCCACCCCACGTCCCGCCCCCTCGAGGTCGTCGTCGCCGGGCTCGTGGTCGCCCGCGCCGTCCCGACGGCGTCCTCCACCCGCCTGGCCTGCATGGTCGTGTCCACCGAGGAGAACCCGCGATGAGCGCCCCCACCACCACCGCCCCCTTCGGGGTCGCCGATCTTGCCGACGGTGGCCGGGTTGATGCGGTGGAGCGCGGCGAGCTCGGTGGTCGAGGGCACCTGGGTGCCCTCCGGGAAGGTGCCGACGAGGACGCCGTCGGAGACCTGGCGGGC
>NZ_JABEMA010000190.1 GCF_013004605.1 Pseudokineococcus marinus | reverse complement strand
GGCGCGCTCCCGCCGTCGGCGCCGGCGGCGGCCGCCGGACGGCGGCGGCGCGAGGCGCGCTTGCCCGGCCCGTAGCCGACGAGGACGTCGCGGCGCTCGCCGTCCTCGCCCTCGGCGTCCCCCTCGCCCTCCGCACCGGCGACCTCGACCGCGACGATGGGGGTGCCGACCTCGACGGTCCGCCCCTCGTCGACGAGCAGCTCGCGCACCACGCCCGCGAAGGGCGAGGGCAGCTCGACGAGCGACTTGGCGGTCTCGATCTCGACGAGGACGGCGTTCGTGGCGACCTCGTCGCCGACGGCGACCCGCCAGGCGACGACCTCCGCCTCGGTCAGCCCCTCGCCGACGTCGGGGAGCCGGAAGTGCTGCACCGCCACGCGGTCCTCCTGAGCCTCGGGGCGGCCGGGCCGCCGTCGTCTGAGCTGCGCCTCCCCCGCGCCGCGCCAGTGTGGCGCAGGGCGGGCCGGCCGCGTCAGGTGTCGAGCACCCGGTCGACGGCTTCGAGCAGGCGGTCGGCGTCGGGCAGGTACTCCTCCTCCAGGCGCGCGGCCGGGTAGGGCACCGAGAAGCCGCCGACCCGCAGCACGGGCGCCTCGAGGGAGTAGAAGCAGCGCTCGGAGACGCGGGCGGCCACCTCGGCGCCGAGGCCGAGGAAGACGGGCGCCTCGTGGGCGACGACGCAGCGGCCGGTGCGGCGCACGGACTCCTCGACGGGCGCGAGGTCGAGCGGGGAGATCGAGCGGAGGTCGACGACCTCGAGGCTGCGGCCCTCCTCGGCGGCGGCGTCGGCCGCGCGCAGCGCCAGCGGGACAGTGGGCCCGTGGGCGACGACGGTGACGTCGGTCCCGGGCCGGACGACCCGCGCCCGGTGCAGCGGGTAGGGCTCGGCCGACGGGTCGAGCTCGGCCTTGTCCCAGTAGTGCCGCTTGGGCTCGAAGAAGATCACGGGGTCGGGCGAGGCGATCGCCTGCTGGATCATCCAGTAGGCGTCGACGGCGTTCGACGGGCTCACGCAGCGCAGGCCCGTGTGGTGGGCGAAGAGCGCCTCCGGCGACTCGCTGTGGTGCTCGACGGCCCCGATGCCGCCGCCGTAGGGGATGCGGATGACGACGGGCATCGTCAGCGTCCCGCGGCTGCGGTGGGTCATCTTCGCCAGCTGGGTGACGATCTGGTCGTAGGCGGGGAAGACGAAGCCGTCGAACTGGATCTCGCAGACGGGCCGGTAGCCCCGCATCGCCAGGCCGATCGCCGTGCCGACGATGCCGGCCTCGGCCAGCGGGGTGTCGACGACGCGCTCCTCGCCGAAGTCCTTCGCGAGCCCCTCGGTGACCCGGAAGACCCCGCCGAGGGCCCCGATGTCCTCGCCCATGACGAGGACCTTCGGCTCGCGCTCCATCGCGGCGCGCAGCCCCAGGTTGAGGGCGCGCGCCATGGTGACCCGCTCGGGCCCCCGCCCGCCGTCACCCGTCCCGGTGCCCTGGCTCATGCCGTGCGCCCCTCCTCGCCGTCCAGGCCCGCGAGGTAGGCGGCGTACCAGGCGCGCTCCTCCTCGACCTGGGGGTGCTCCGCCGCGTAGGCGTGGTCGAACATCGAGCCCGGCTCCGGGTCGGGCATCTCGAGCACCGCTCGCCGCAGCCGCGACGCCGCGGTGTCGCCCTCCCGCGCGACGTCGGCGAAGAAGGCGTCGTCCGCGCCGTGGTCGCGGCGCAGGTGCGCCTCGAGCCGGGTGAGCGGGTCACGGGCGCGCCACTGCTCCACCTCGACCGAGGGCCGGTAGCGCCCCGGGTCGTCGGAGGTCGTGTGGGCGCCCATCCGGTAGGTGAAGGCCTCGACGAGCGTCGGCCCCTCGCCGGCGCGCGCCCGCTCGGCGGCCGCGCGCACGACGGCGTAGCAGGCGACGACGTCGTTGCCGTCGACGCGCACGCCCGGGAAGCCGAAGCCGCTGGCGCGCTGGGCGATGGGCACGCGCGTCTGCCGCTCCGCCGGCACGGAGATGGCCCACTGGTTGTTCTGGCAGACGAAGACGACGGGCGCCTGGTAGGCCGTGGCGAAGACGAAGGCCTCGTTGACGTCGCCCTGGCTGCTCGCGCCGTCGCCGAAGTAGGCGAGCACGCACGCGTCCCGGGCGGGGTCGCCCGTGCCCACGGCGCCGTCGCGCTGCACGCCCATCGCGTAGCCGGTCGCGTGCAGCGTCTGGCTGCCGATGACGAGCGCGTACGGGCTGACGCCGGTGGCCTCGACGTCCCAGCCGCCGCGGTCCACGCCGCGGAAGAGGGAGAGGACGTGCGCCGGGTCGACGCCGCGCACCATCGCGACGGCGTGCTCGCGGTAGGTCGGGAAGAGCCGGTCCTGCGGCAGCGTCGCCCGGGCCGAGCCGACCTGCGCGGCCTCCTGGCCGAGCAGGCTCGCCCACAGGCCGAGCTCGCCCTGGCGCTGCAGCGCCGTGGCCTCGACGTCGACGCGCCGGGCGAGGGCCATGTCGCGGTACATGCCGCGGAGGTCCTCGGCCGTCAGCGTCGCCGCGTGGGCCGCGAGGGCCGGGTCCTCCTCGTGGTCGACGCGCCGCCCGTCCGGCGTGAGCATCTGCACGACGTGCATCGGCCCGGCCGCGGCGGGCGCCCCGCCCGCCGCGGACGGGGTGGAGGCGGTGGCTGTGCGGCCCGTCGACGACGTCACGTGCCCTCCCTCGGCGGCCTGCGCTCGCTGCCCGACCCGGTGCTCGGGCGATCCAGCGGGGCACGGTACTCCGGCGTCGGGGGCGCCCACGGCCCCGTCCGACCTCCGCGCACAGGCCCCGGCGGCCCGGTGGGGCGCCGGTGGAGGACGACGGGCGTGCGGCGCCCGCCGCGGGCTCCCGAGTGGGGCGCCGACGCCGTCCGGGCGCCCCTCAGACCCGCGGGAAGGAGGCGGCCACCTCGAGGAAGCGGTCCCCGGCCTCGGGCTCGGCGATGCTCACCCGCACGCCGTCGCCGGCGAAGGCGCGCACCGACAGGCCGACCGCGCTGCACGCCTCGGCGAGCTCGCCGGCGCGCTCGCCGACCGGCATCCACACGAAGTTCGCCTCCGTCGAGGGCACCTCCCAGCCCTGCTCGGCGAGGGCCGCGGCGACGCGCTCGCGCTCGGCGACGATGGAGCGGACCCGCTCGAGCAGCTCGTCCTCCGCCTCGAGCGAGGCGACGGCGGCCGCCTGCGCGAGGGTGCTGACGCCGAAGGGGATGGCCGTCTTGCGCAGGGCGTCGGCGACGACGGGGTGCGCCAGGCCGTACCCGACGCGCAGGCCCGCGAGCCCGTAGGCCTTGGAGAAGGTCCGCAGGACGACGAGGTTCGGGCGCTCCAGGTGCAGGGCCACCGCGTCGGGCGCCCCGGCCTCGGGCCGGACGAACTCGCGGTAGGCCTCGTCGAGGACGACGAGCACGTCGCGCGGGACGGCGTCGAGGAACGCCTCGAGCTCCTCGGAGGTGACCACCGGCCCCGTGGGGTTGTTGGGGCTGCAGACCAGCACGAGGCGCGTGCGCTCGGTGACGGCGGCCGCCATCGCCGGGAGGTCGTGCCGCCCGTCGGGCAGCAGCGGCACGGGGACCGGCTCGGCGCCGGTGAGGCGGACGACGATGGGGTAGGCCTCGAAGGAGCGCCAGGCGTGCACGACCTCGTCGCCGGCGCTCGCCACGGCCGTGAGCACCTGGCTCAGCACCCCGACGCTGCCGGGCCCGGCGACGACGTGCTCGGGCGGGACGCCGTCGTGGCGCGCCACCGCGGCGACGAGCTCGGTGCTGAGCATGTCCGGGTAGCGGTTGGCGCTCGCCGCCGCCCGCGCGACGACGTCGACGACCGACGGCAGCGGCGGGAACGGGTTCTCGTTGCTCGCCAGCTTGTACGGCACCAGCCCGTCGAGCGCCTCCGGCGGGCGCCCCGGCACGTACGCGGGCACGTCGTCGAGGACCGCGCGCAGGCGCGGGTGCAGCGTCGTCATGGCCCCGCAGCCTAGGTCGGCGGCCCGGCCCCGCCGGGGCCCCGCGTCGGGTCCGGCGGGGGGCGCGCGTCGGTGGGCGCGCGGCGGCCGGCTCAGCCCTCCCGCTGGACGCGCTGCTGGGCCCGCTGCTGGGCCGCCCAGGCCCCGGCGACCATGTCGTCGAGGTCGTGGCGCATGGCCCAGTCGAGGTCGCGGGCCGCGAGGTCGCCGCGGGCGACGATGCGCGGCGGGTCGCCGGGGCGCCGGTCGGCCTCCTCGGGGGTGAAGTCGACGCCCGTCACGCGCGCGACGGCGCTCATGATCTCGCGCACGGACGCGCCGTCCCCGCTGCCGAGGTTGTAGACCGGCTCGACGGCGTCCCCCGCCTCGAGGCGCCGGGCCGCGGCCACGTGGCTGCGGGCGAGGTCGGCGACGTGGACGTAGTCGCGCACGCAGGTCCCGTCGGGCGTCGGGTAGTCCGTGCCCCGGATGACCGGCGTGCGCCCCTCCGCGAGGGCGGAGAGCACGAGCGGGAAGAGGTTGTGCGGGCTCGCGTCGTAGAGCTCGGGGCGCCCGGAGCCGACGACGTTGAAGTAGCGCAGGCTCGTGGCGCGCAGGCCGCTCGCGCGGGCGACGTCGCGCAGCAGCCACTCCCCCGCGAGCTTGCTCTCGCCGTAGGGCGACTCCGGGCGCGTGGGCGTCGCCTCCGTGACGACGTCGTCGGGCGGCGTGCCGTAGACGGCGGCGCTGGAGGAGAAGACGCAGCGGTCGACGCCCGCGGCGTCCATCGCCCCGAGCAGCGAGACCATGGCCGTGACGTTCTGCGTGTACGTGTGCAGCGGGCGCTGGACGGAG
The DNA here is from genome assembly GCF_013004605.1 of Pseudokineococcus marinus. GTDB lineage: Bacteria > Actinomycetota > Actinomycetes > Actinomycetales > Quadrisphaeraceae > Pseudokineococcus > Pseudokineococcus marinus. The sequence continues at coordinate 1,295 of NZ_JABEMA010000190.1, read as the reverse complement.
ACGCCGGCGTACTTGAAGCCCGCGAGGTGCACCACGCCGGTGACCTCGTGCTCGCGCAGCGCCCGCTCGACCGCGGCGCCGTCGAGGAGGTCGGCGCGGACCATCGGCACGTCCTCCGGCACGAAGCCCGCCACCCCCGAGGACAGGTCGTCGAGGACGACGCAGCCGAGCCCGGCCTCGCGGAACGCGTCCACGACGTGGGCGCCGATGTACCCGGCCCCGCCCGTCACCAGCCAGCTCATGCGCTCTCCTCGTCTCGTCGTGCCCGGGGCCCGTGCCCGTCGTCCGGTGGCTCGTGCCGTCCACCTGTGCCGCAGGACCGCTGCGGCCGCGGCGATCCTGCCAGCCCGCCCCGTCGCGGCGGGGCGCCGCGCGGGCCCGGGCGGCCCCCGCTCCCCTCACCCGGTCCCCGGGGGACGTCGCTCCGCGAGGAACAGGCGGGCGCTCGCCGTCGTGCCCTCCCCGGCGAGGTAGGGCGCCACCCGGGCGCGCCAGGCGACGAGCGAGGGGTCGTCGGAGGCGTCGACGAGGGCCGCCGTCTCTCGGTAGCGACCCAGGTCGTGGCCGGCCGTGCCGTCCGCCGGCTCCCCCGGCGCGGGCGCCGTGGCCGCGTCCGGCAGGTCGCGCAGCACCGTCGTCCGCGACGGCGTCGCCGGCGCGTCGGCGCCCTCGAGGCTCGCGATCCAGTCCTCCTCGTGCTCGAGCGACAGGACGGCGACGTCGGGCGGCACGTCGAGGCCGGCCACGGGCGCCCCGGCGGTGAGGACGGCGTCCACGGCGAAGCGCGAGCGCAGCGCCGGGTCCGCGGCGAGCTGGGCCGCGGTGATGCCGCCCTGGCTGTAGCCGACGAGGAGCACCGGCTCGTCGGGCGCCACGCCCGCCCGGTCCATGGCCTCCACGGCCCCGCGGGTCATGGCGGTGGGCAGCTCGCCGACCCCGCGCAGGTCCGTGCCGAGGTCGGCGGGATTGGTCGTCGCCTCGTCCCACGGCGCCGCCGTCGTCTGCGTGGGCGGCAGGACGACGACCCACCGCCGCGCGCCCGCGCCGTCGACGACCCTCTCGACGGCGATCGGCGCGGCGCTCGTCGCCCGGCCCGCGGGGCTGAGGGCCCCGCCCCCGGCCATCGGGCGGGCGCGCGCCAGCAGGTCCGCGGTGCCGCGCGCCGGGGGGATCGACCGGGCCGGGCCGACCGCGCGGACCTCGACGCGGGTCGGGCGGAGCGCGCCGTCCTGCGCCGTGAGCACCGCGACGCCGGCGGCGCGGTCCGCGACGTCGCGGGGCGGCCAGGCCCAGCG
>NZ_JABEMA010000019.1 GCF_013004605.1 Pseudokineococcus marinus | reverse complement strand
CTCTGCAGGTGCTCGGGCTCGCTGCGCGCGACGTCGTCCAGCCGGTGCAGCGCCTGCGCGTGCCGCCCCGCGGCGGCGTCGAGGCGGGCCATGCGGTAGCCCGCGGCCGCCCGCCACGGGCGCGCCCACGACGCCGCGGCGAAGGCGTCGTAGGCCTCCGGCGCGGTCCCGCGGGCCTCGAGCACCACGCCCAGCAGGTAGGCGGCGCTCGTGTCGGCCGGGTGGGCGTTCCAGCGGGTCTGGCGGGCCAGGGCCGCGCGGAGCAGCTCCTCGGCCCGCGCCAGCAGCCCGCGGGACAGAGCGGTGCGGCCCAGCGACACGAGGCTCGGGACGTGGCGGGGGTCGACCTCGAGGGCCCGGCGCCAGTAGGGCTCCGGGTCTCGCGTCGCGTGGCGGTACTGCTCGAGGTGGGCGCCGACGAGCCACAGCTCCTCGGCCGTGGCGAGGTCGGCGGGCACCGGAGGCTCGGTGGCGGCCACGAGCGGCTCGGCGGGCCGCGCCACCTGCGCCTCCCAGCGCACGAGGACCTCCCTGGCCCGGCGCACCTCGACGACCGCGGCGGCGGCGCCGTCGGGCAGGGCGAGGTCGAGGAGGGCCGGTGAGCCGGGGCCGGCGTGCTGGTGGGCGGAGGCCAGCTCGGCGCCGTCGTCACCGAGGACCGTGATGACGCACGGCTCGTCGCCGGGCGCGAAGGCGGCCAGGCCGACCCGCAGCGCGCCGTCGAGGACGTCCACGCGCAGGGCCGCCGCCGTGGTGGCGGCGTGCGCCGGGCCGATGTCCTGCACCGGCGCCCACGTCTGGGAGAAGACCTTCGTCTCGCCCGGCGCGAGGTGGGAGAAGTCGGGCTGGTTGGTGGTGAAGACCCCGGCCATGAGCTCGACGTAGTGGGCGCCGTCGTCGGAGAGGTTGGCGTCCCACGCGTGCCCGAAGGGCGCGTCGCCCCACGTCCACTGCTTCTTGCCGACGGCGACGGCCGGGTCGGCCACGTGCACGAAGCCCGCGCGCGCCGCGTGGTCGTAGCCGCCGAAGAAGCCCTCGCGGCTGCCGACGGCCATGTACGACGTCGGCACGGGGATGTTGCGGTACCAGTCGAGCCGGTCACCGCGGACCTCGGTGCCGTCGGCCGCCACGGCGACGTCGTCGTGGCGGGCCGGGTAGTCGACGCCGTAGTAGCGGCTGTCCGCGGCGGGGAAGGCGGTGACGGCGCGCTCGGCGTGGTCGGCCACGGCCTCGACGTCGCGGGGGAAGAACGACTGGTAGTCGTCGTGGACCCGCGCCGCGACGTTGGCCCACCACAGGAAGGTCTGCGGCAGCTCGCTGCGGTTGTGCAGGCGGGCGTGGACCTCGAGCACCGCGGCGTCCGGGAGCAGGCGGACGCCGTGTATGCCCTTCATGCGCGCGAAGGGGTCGTGGTCGGAGCACCAGGCCGTCACCGAGCCGTCGTCGTGGTGCTCGAGCTCGCAGTCGGTGGGCAGGTAGGTGGCGGGCCGGTGGTGCTGGGGCCAGTTGAACTCGACCCCGCCGGCGACCCAGGGGCCGGCCAGCCCGACGAGGGCCGGCTTGACCACCGGGTTGGCGTAGAAGAAGTCGTAGCCGTCCGACCCCTCGCCGCGGCGGGTGAGGTCGCGGGCCACGTGGACGCGCCCGCCCAGCTCGGGCAGGAGGACGACGCGCAGCCAGTCGTTCTCCAGGTGCACGGCGTCCCACGCGTGCGGCACCGGCTCGGCGGCGACGCGGTCGTGGAAGGGCAGCGGGTACACGCGCCCCGAGGAGCCCTGGTAGACGCGCCGGTCGAGGTAGGCCGGCAGGACGTCGGGCGCCGCCGGGTGGTACGTCGGGAGGACGAGGGGTGCGCGCCAGGCGGCGACGCGGGCGCTCGCGAGGTGCTCGGGCCGAGCGGGCAGCGACAGCTGCGACGGGGGGCGCGGCGACTCGTCATCGAGCATGGCGCGGACGCTAGGCGCGCTCGCGGCGCCGCCACCATGCAGCATCCCGCGACAGGGGCTGGACGAAACGACGACCTGCCGCCACGCTGGCGCCGTGCTGCTCCGCGACGGCTTCCCCGGCCAGCGGCTGCGCGTCCTTCCCCGGCCCGTCGTGGCGGCCGCCCTGCGGCAGCCGGTCACGGCGGACGTCGTCGTCACCGACGCCGGCTACTTCCCCCGGGCGGCGCAGCATGGCCGCTCACGCGCCTCGGGCGCGGATGAAGCCGTCGTCATCGTCTGCACCAGCGGCCGGGGCTCCTGCGCCACCGCGTCCGGCGAGCTGGCCGTCCGCGCGGGCCAGGCGCTCGTCATCCCGCCGCGCGCCCGCCACGCCTACCGCGCCAGCCCGGCCGACCCCTGGACGATCTGGTGGGCGCACGTCACCGGCGCCCGGGCGGGCGCGCCCGTGGCGCTCGTCTGCCCGGACGGCGCCCCCCGGGTCGTCGACCTCCACGAGCCCCTGCGCACGCAGTCCCTGGTCGACGAGGCCATCACGCTCCTCGAGCGCGACGAGACGCGCGCGAGCCTCCTCGCGGCCTCCGGCGTCGGGTGGGCGCTGCTGACCCAGCTGGCGGCCGACGCCGTCGCCGGCGGGCGCGCCCCCGTGGAGCCGGTGCGGCAGGCGCAGGAGCACCTGCGGCGCCACCTCGAGCAGCCCGTGCGCGTGCCCGAGCTGGCGAGGGCGGCCGGCCTGTCGACGTCGCACTTCTCGGCGCTCTTCCGCGCCGCCACCGGCGGCGGCGTGCTCGAGTACGCCAAGCGGCTGCGCATGGCGCGCGCCTGCGAGCTGCTCATCACCTCGACCCGCACGGTCGCCGAGGTGGCGAGCGCCGTCGGCTACGAGGACCCCTTCTACTTCTCCCGCCAGTTCCGCGCCGTCCACGGCTGCAGCCCCCTGCGGTACCGCGCGGAGCACGGGCACGGGCACGGGGGCGCCGAGCCCGTCTGACGCGGCGGCCGCCTCAGAAGCCCAGCTGGAACGGGTTGGCCCGCTGCGCGGCCAGCAGGTACCAGGCCGTCGCCCCGGTGTGCAGGCTCGCGTAGTAGAGGTCGCCGAAGCCCGAGTCGAGCCCGTCGCTCGACGCCGAGACGACGCCCCGCCCGTCGCCGGTGGGGATGCTCGCCTGCGCCTCGACGATCTCGGCGAGCAGCCGGCGCTGGCGGACGTCGTCGCGGGCGGCTCCGCGCTCCTGCAGGGCGAGCGCGAGCTGCGCTGTCCCCTCGAACCAGACCTTGGTGACGTCGGCGTTGCTGAAGCTCGACCCCTCGTACCGGCCGTCCGTCGCCATGAGGTTGTCGAGCACCCACTGGACCGCCGGGCCGTAGCGGTCGTCGAGCGTCGCGAGGTAAGCCCACGTCTGGCCGTCGGCCGGGATGGGGTAGTAGTTCGTCGTCGTCCCGTCGGGGTTCGTGCCGGTCCACAGGTGGCCGTCCTCGGCCTGCATGGCCACGAGGAACGAGCGGGCGACGTCGGCCCGCGCGGTCCAGACGGCGTCGCCGGTGAGCGTCGCCAGCATGGTGAAGAAGGCGCTGATGTCGATGTTGTGCTCGGTCGCCTTGAAGGTGAAGGGGACGTCGTCGGCGCTGCGGCCGCCCGTGTAGCCGTACGGCGCCCGCGCGAGGTCCTCGGTGTTCTCCTGCAGCCACGTCGCGAGGCGCAGCGCGCCGTCGAGGAAGCGCTGCTCGCCCGTGGCGGCGTGGAGGTGGCACATCGCCATGCCGACCCAGGCCTGGTTGCCGCTGTAGGCGGCGGGGGAGCCGATGTACGGCGTCCCGTCGCCCGTGATGAAGGGGTTCGGCTGGTACGAGGCGCGGGTGCGGCCGTCGCCGATCGGGTCGTTGGCCTGCGCGTAGAGCAGGGCGTCGCCGAGGAGGACGGCGCGCCCGCGGTGGTCGGCCGAGCCGCTGGCGAGCCACGCCATGATCATCAGGGCGTCGTCGTAGGCGAAGGACGAGACGAAGTCGAAGGTCGGGGTCTGGAAGAAGCCGCCCGTGTAGCTGCGTGGCACCCGCAGCTCGTCGCCGGACCCGTACTGGTCGAGCTTCTCGGCGAGGAAGGCGAAGGCCCCGGCGACCGAGGACGTCGTCGCCCCCGCGTAGGAGCGCGCGGGTGCTGCGGTGGCGGGAGCGGCGCCGGCCAGGGCAGCGGCGGCGCCGGCCCCGCCGAGAGCGCCGAGGAGGACGCCGCGTCGGCTGAGGGGGGCGCCGGAACCGGTGGTGCGGCGGGACGAGGGGCGGGGGGAGACGGGCATGTCTGGTCCTTCCGGGGAAGCCCGGGCAGCGGTGCCCGGGCGGGTCGGGGTGAGGTGGTGCAGACGTGCGCGAGCGGCCGAGGGCGTGCGGGATCGCCCGCCGCACCCTCGACCACGGGGTGCGGCGGGAGGTGCGGCGTCTCTCAGGGGGTCGAGATGCTCTCCACGAGCTCGGCGATGTGCGCCGCGCGCTCCTCGTGGCTCATGGGGCGGCCGACGACGCCGGGGCGCTCCTGCCAGGGCAGCGGGCCCGAGTCGCGGCGGTACTCGACGCCGACGGCGTCGAGCCGCTCCAGGTGCGCGTCCAGGCGCCGCTGGAAGTCGTCGAGGTCGCGCTCGCCGTCCGCCCACAGCACCTCGGCGACGGCGCACAGGCGCGGGAACACGAGGTAGTCGACGGTGCGCGGGGAGTCGGCGTGCTCGGTCCAGATGTTCGCCTGGCCGCCGAGGACGTGGCGCGCCTCCTCGGGCGACAGCTGCGGCGGCACCGGCTCGAAGGAGGTGTAGACGTCCTCGACCGTCAGCGGCGTCGCCACGGGGATCGGCTCGTTCGGCATCTCGGACTGCCGGTAGTCGAGGTAGACGAGGTCGTCGGGGCACGCGACGACGTCGTGCCCGCGGCGCGCCGCCGTCACGGCGCCGGCCATGCCGCGCCACGAGGCGACGGTCGCCGTCGGCGCCAGCTCGCCCTCGAGGATCTCGTCCCACCCGAAGGACCGGCGCCCGCGCGCGGTGAGGTGGTCGTCGAGGCGGCGCATGAACCACGTCTGCAGGTCGGCCTCGCGCTCCACGCCCAGCTCGCGCATGCGCTCCTGGGTGCGCGGGTCGGTGCGCCACTGGTCGCGCGGGCACTCGTCACCGCCGATGCCGATGAAGGTCGAGGGGAAGAGCTCCATCACCTCGTCGAGGACGTCGGTGAAGAAGTCGACGGTCGACTCCTCCATGTTGAGGACGTTGGGGTCGATGCCCCAGCGGGTGAACACGTCGAGCTGCTCGCCCGTGACGCCGAGCTCGGGGTAGGCGGCCAGCGCGGCCTGGACGTGGCCCGGCGTCTCGATCTCGGGGACGACGGTGATGCCCCGTGCCGCCGCGTAGGCGACGACCTCGCGGACGTCGTCCTGCGTGTAGTAGCCGCCGTGGGGTCGCCCGTCGGACGGGGACTCCTCCGACGCGCCGACCTGGGTCTCGCGGCGCCAGGCGCCGACCTCGGTGAGCCGCGGGTACTTGCGGATCTCGATGCGCCAGCCCTGGTCCTCGGTGAGGTGCCAGTGCAGCGTGTTGAGGCGGTGCATCGCCATGAGGTCGATGAAGCGCAGCACGTCGTGCTTGGGCATGAAGTGCCGGGCCACGTCGAGCATCACCCCGCGCCAGCCGAAGCGGGGGGCGTCGCGCACCTCGACGGCGGGCAGGGCCCAGCGCTCGCCGGTGACGGCCGCGCGCCGGTGGACGGTCGGCGGCAGCAGCTGGAGCAGCGCCTGGCAGCCGTAGAAGACGCCGGCGCGGTCCCCGCCGCGCACGACGGCGCCGTCCGGGCCCGTGCTCAGCGTGTAGGCCTCCGGGCCGAGGTCGGCGTCGAGCGCGAGGCGGATGGCGGCGTCGTCTCCGCCCTCCCGCAGCGGCAGGCCCGTCGCGGGGCGCAGGGCCGCCTGCAGCAGGGCGAGGACGTCGGAGAGCTCGTCCGGCGCGGCGACGCGGGTGCCGGCGTCGAGCACGAGCTCGCCGTCCCCGGTCGTGAGGTGCTGCGGGCGGGGGAGGAGGGCGGGGGACTGCGGGGTGGTCTGCACGGGGACGGCCTAGCCCTTCACGGCCCCGGCGGACATGCCGGAGACGAGGTTGCGCTGGATGATGAGGAAGAAGATGACGACGGGCAGCGAGAAGAGCAGCGACGCGGCCATCTGCCCGCCGAAGTCGGTGCCCGTGTTGGGGTTCGAGAAGGACGCGAGCCAGACGGGCAGCGTGTAGCGGCTCTGGTCCTGCATGAACGTGTAGGCGAAGAGGTAGTCGTTCCACGCCGCGATGAAGGCGAAGATGCTCGTGGCGATGACGCCGGGCGCCACGAGCGGGAAGAGGATCCGCACGAGCACCTGCCAGGTGCTGGCGCCGTCGATCCGGGCGGCCTCCTCCACCTCGACGGGGATGGCGACGAAGAAGCCGCGCATGACCCAGATCGAGAAGGGCAGCACCGTGGCGACGTAGGCCAGGACGAGGGCGACGTAGCTGCCGAGCAGGCCCGTCGTGTTGAAGACCACGAACATCGGGATGAGCAGCGCCGTCGCGGGCAGCATCTGCACCGCCAGGATGACGACCATGATCGCGCGGCGGCCGCGGAAGCGGAACCGCGAGACGGCCGCCGCGGCGAAGATGCCGAGCACGACGGCGACGACGAGCGTCGCCCCGACCACGACGACGCTGTTGAGCAGGTTCTGCAGGAAGCCCGACTGCGTCACCGCGGTGGTGAAGTTGCTCACCGTCGGCTCCGAGGGCCAGAAGCGCGGGGTGGCGCTGAGGACCTCCGAGCGCGGCTTGAACGCCGTGTTGACCATCCAGTAGACGGGGAAGAGCCAGACGACGCAGAAGACCAGCGCCAGGGAGTTGGCGACGGCGCGGCCGCGGCGGCGGCGCCTGCTGCGGGACGCCGGCGCCCGCACGGGCAGGGTGCCCGTCGGCGCGGCGGGGGGCGCGGCGGTCGAGGGCGTCGTCACAGGTCTTCTCCCGAGCGCAGCAGGTTGCGGATGTAGACCGCCGTGAGGCCCAGCAGGAGCAGCGTCGTCACCACGGAGATGGCGGCGCCCTGGCCGACCTCGAAGCCCACGAAGGCGGTCTGGTAGGTGAAGACGCCGAGGGTCGACGTCGCGCCGTCGGGGCCACCGCGCGAGACGAGCCAGATCTGGTTGAAGACGTTGTAGTCCCAGATGATCGACAGGATCGTCACGAGCAGGAGCGTCGGCTTGAGGAAGGTCAGCGTGACCTCGCGGTAGACGCGCAGCTCGCCCGCGCCGTCGAGGCGCGCGGCCTCCTGGTGCTCGCCCGGCACCTGCGTCTCGGCGGCGTTGAGCGTGAGCGCGATGAAGGGCACCGCCTGCCAGACGATGAGCAGCCAGATCACCGTGTAGGCGAGCGCCGGGCTCTGCGTCCAGTCCGTCTGCGTCATGTCGCCGAAGACCCTCAGCTGCGTGAGCAGCCAGTTGACGACCCCGTACCCCGGCTGGAAGAGCCAGTTCCACACGAGCGAGGACGCGACGTTCGGCATCGCCCACGCGAGGATGAGCACCACGGTGACGAGGAAGCGCACCCCCCGGTCGAGCCGGGTGAGCAGGTGCGAGACCGCCATCCCGATGACGACGCTGCCGGCGACCATCGCCGCCGTGAAGAGGACCGTGCGCACGAGGGACGCCCAGAAGTCGCCGTCCTGCAGCAGCGCGGCGTACTGGGCGAGGCCCACGCCCTCGTAGGCGCCCGTGAAGAGGGTCCGCTGGTCGTAGTCGGTGAACGAGGTGAAGACGAGGAAGACGATCGGCGCCAGGGTGATGGCGACGAGCACGACGCCGGCGGGCGCCATGAGCCACAGCGGCGCCAGGTCGCGACGGCGCCGCCGCGCCGGGCCGGGGGCCCGGTCCCCCCGCCCGGCGGCGGGCGGGGGGACCGGGACGCGGCCGGCGTCCGTCTCAGCGAGCGCGGACCCGTCGCTCTCGGGCGCGGTCGCGCGGTCGTCGGGGGTCCGAGGAGCCGCTCGCACGTGTCACTGCCCCTCGTTCAGCACGGACTCGAGGTGGTCGTCGAAGTCGGCAGCGGCCTGCTCCGGCGTCTTCGAGCCGCTGGCGACGGAGGTGAAGAGCTCGTTGACGCTCTGGTCGCCCTCGAGGGTCGGCCAGCTCGCCGCGGCCGGCGTGGCGCGCGAGCGGAGGGAGGCGGCGAAGTAGCCCTCGTCGACCGGGCTCAGGCCGGTCGCCTGGGCCGCCTCGACGGCCTCGGTGCTGTTGGGGATCCAGCCCTGCTCGCCGAAGACGTACTCGTCCTGGATCTCCGGGCTCGCGGCGATGCTCACCCACTCCAGCGCCAGGTCGGGCTGGTCGGTGCGGGCGGCGACGCCCCAGACGGAGCCGCCGAGGAAGACCGGCTGCGCCTCCCCGGAGGTGCCCGGGAAGGGGAAGGTGCCGAGGTCGTCCTCGGTGATGTCGGGGTTCGCCGAGGTGATCATGTCGATCGAGCTGCTCGTCGCGATGATCGCCGAGGTCTGGCCGTCGGCGAAGATCTGCGTCTGGTCCGGCGAGAGCACGTCGAGGGTCTGCGAGGCGCCGGTGGAGTAGGTGTTCTGGAAGTCCTTGAACTGCTGCAGGCCCTGCTGGCTCTCCGGGCTGCTCATCTGCCCGGTCCACGTGCCGTCCTCGTCGGTGGCCATCTCGCCGCCCGCGTCCCACACCCACTGCAGGCCCGCGTACCACTGGCCGGCCGGGTAGTAGAAGGGCGCGAAGCCCGTGGTGCCGCCGTTCGCCGCGGCGACGGCGTCGAGCGCGCTCGTCAGCTCCTCGTACGTCGTGGGCGGCTCCGTGACGCCGGCGTCGGCCCACATCGTCGTGTTGTAGATGACGGTGCGGGTGCCCGCGAAGCCCGGGACGGCGTACAGCGTGCCGTCGATCGTGGCCGGGTCCTCCAGGCCCGCGAGCCAGGTGCGGCCCGCGCGGAGGTCGTCGGCGTAGGACGACAGGTCGAGCAGCGCGCCGTTGGCGGCGTAGCCGGGGACCTGCGTGTTGCCGAGGTCGAGGACGTCGGGCGGCGTCGACGTCGACAGCGCGGTGCTGACCTTCGTCGTGATGCCGTCCCACTGCTGGACCTGGACGTCGACCTCGGCGCCCGTCTCCTCGGTGAACCGCTCGTTGATCGCGTCGAGGGTCGGCTCGGTGTAGTCGCCGTCCATGACCCAGACGGTGAGGGTCTCGCCCTCGCCGTCGGCGCCGCCGATGCTCGCCGGGGCCCCCGAGGCGCCCGACGACCCGGAGCTGCCGCAGGCGCTCAGCGCCAGCAGGGCCGTGATGCCGAGGGCACCGGCGGTGGTGGTGCGCGCGTGTCGCATGGGGACTCCTTCGTCTGCGGTGCTCGTCGGGTGCGGGTGCGGGTGCGGGTGCGGGTGCGGGTGCGGGTGCGGTGCGGGCGGAACGGTCAGGAGGGGGCGTGCGCCGCGTCCGCGGCGACGACGGCCCCGAGCAGCGCGGCGCGGTGGCCGAGCTCGCCGGTGAGCAGGGCCAGCCGTCCGGCGGTGCGGGGCTTGGTGCTGCGCTCGACGGCGTCGCGCACGGCCCGGGTGAGGTGGTCCCCGCCCGCCGCGAGGTCGCCGCCGACGACGACCGCCTGGGGGGCGAGGACGTTGCAGAGGTCGGCGACGGTCTTGCCGATGGCAGTGCCGGCGTCGGTGACGGCGCGCACGGCCCCGCGGTCGCCGGCGGCCACGAGCGCCGCCACGTCCTCGTGCGTGCGCACGTGGGGGTGCACGACCTGCAGCGCCGCGATGACGGGCCCGGAGGCCGCGACCGTCTCGAGGCAGCCGCGGTTGCCGCAGACGCACAGGTCGCCGGGCTCGCTGACCTGCACGTGGCCGAGCTCGCCGACGCCGCCGTGGGCCCCGCGGTAGAGCCGACCGGCGAGGACGAGCCCGACGCCGATGCCCGTGGACGCCTTGACGAGCACGACGTCGTCGAGGCCGCGCGCGGCGCCGAAGGCCCGCTCGCCGAGGGCGCACAGGTCGGCGTCGTTCTCCAGGCGCGTCGGCAGGCCCGTCGCGCGCTCGAGCTCCTGCCCCAGGTCGAGCTCGCGCCACCGGGGTCGGCGGTCGGAGACGACCGCGCCGTTCGTCGGGTCGACGACGCCGGGGACGGCGGCGACGAGCTGCTCCACGCGCCGGCGGTCCACCCCGTCCGCGGCGAGCAGGCGCTCGACGAGGCCGGCGGCGTGCGCGAGGGCCGCGCTGCCGTCGTCGTCCGGCCCGGCCAGCGCCGGCGCCTCGCCGACCTCGGCGAGGACGGCCCCGTCCGCGTCGCAGACCGCCGCGCGGACGACGTCGAGGCTGAGGTCCATCGCGACGACGAGCCGGCGGTCGCGGACGGCCCGCACGAGGCGCCCCGGGCGCCCCCGTCGGCCGCTGGTGCGGTCGTCACCGCCCTCGACGACGAGCCCGGCGTCCGCCAGCTCGGTGACGAGGCTCGACACCGTGGTGCCCGAGAGCGCCGTGAGGCGGGCCAGCTCGGCCCGGCTCACGTCGCCGTGCTCGCGCAGGGCGGCGAGCAGGCGCTCGCGGTTCGCCAGGCGCAGGGCGCCGAGGCCCCGGGCGGTCGTGGCGGTGGACATGCCGGAACCCTGGGGGCGCCGGTGAGTTCCGTCAATACCTTTCGCCGAAGTGGTCCGCCGTCTCACGTGACAATGTCATTACTCCGGAGTACGTGCTTATTCGGCGGCCGCGAGCCACAGTGTGACGTCGCGCGAGGAGGTATCGGACGGGGTCTCGCCTTATCGGCGGGTCGTCTGCGATGCTCGCGCCCGACGGGCCGCGTCCGGCGTCCCGCGGCGACGGGAGGTGCTGCGTGGCGCACGCCGCTCCCCGTCCGACGGGTGCGGGACAGGTCGCCGGCCTCGGGGCCGTCCGCGGACGGGGCCGGTCGAGGGCCGAGCCCGACTCCGTCGTCGCCGTGGACGTCGGGGGCACGGGCCTCAAGGGGGCGCGCTTCTCGCTCGACGGGGCCGTCCTCGAGCGCCGCACCCTGCCCACGCCCGTCGCGCAGGGTCCGGGGGCGGTGCTGGACGCCGTCGCCGCGCTCGCCGCCGGGCTCACCGCCCCGACCACCTGCGCCGTCGGCATCGGCTGCCCGGGACTGCTCGACACCGGCGCGGGCGTCGTCCGCTACGCGCCCAACCTCGGCCTGCGGGACGCGCCCCTCGTCGAGGCCGTGCGGCGGCGGACCGAGCTGCCGGTCGTCCTCGAGCACGACGTCCGGGCGGCCTGCCTGGCGGAGGGGCGGCTGGGAGCTGCTCCCGGCGCCCGTGACCTGCTGCTCGTCGTGCTCGGCACGGGCATCGCGGCCGGCCTCGTCGTCGGCGGCGTCCCGGTCGTCGGGGCGACCGGCGCCGCCGGCGAGCTCGGGCACCTCCCGGTGGTGCCGGGCGGCGAGCCGTGCACCTGCGGCCAGCGCGGCTGCCTCGAGGTCTACTCCTCCGCCGGGGGCCTGGTGCGCCGCTACCGCGCCGCGGGAGGGGACGCCGACGTGACGACCGCCGCCGAGCTCGCGGCGCGCCTGCCCGGCGACGCGCTCGCGGCCCGGCTCTGGGGCGAGGGAGCGCGAGCGCTCGCGACGGCGCTCGTCACGAGCACCCTCCTGCTGGACCCCTCGCTCGTCGTCCTCGCGGGCGGTCTCAGCGGCGCGGGGGAGCGGCTCTCGCGCCCCGTCGAGGCCGCCCTCGCCGAGGGGCTCGCCTGGCGACCCCCTCCGCCGGTCGTCATCTCCCCGCTCGGCGGCCGGGCCGGCCTGGTCGGCGCCGCGCTGCGCGCCGTGGACCTGCACGGCGGCGGGTCGGGCGCCTGGGCGCCCGCGGTGGCCGCGGCCTCCTGAGCGCCGGGCGTCCGCTCGACCCACCGGCCTCCCCAGCGGCGGCTCCCGGGGCGTCCTCGCCCCTCCTCGCGAGGAGGACGGCCTCTTGACCCGCTCCCCGGAGCCTTCTACCGTCGCTGCATGACAACGATGTCAGCGCGACGACGGTCCTTCACCACGGCCCTGCGACCTCTGCTCGTCCTCGGCGTGACCTCGGCGGTGTGCGTGAGCCCGCTCGCGCCGGTCGCCGGCGCCCAGCCCCGGGCCACGCCGGAGGTCCAGGCGTCGGGGGCTCAGGCGTCGGGGGCTCAGGTGCCGGGCCCGGGGGCCGGCACCACGACCCTCCCCGGCGCCGTGGCGCCGCCCTCGCCGGCCACCGCCCGCGCCGTGGCCGAGGACCCGGCGGCGCAGGCCTACTACGCGGCGCTCCTGCGCCACACCCGGTGGTCGGAGACGCAGTGGGACGAGGCGGCGGGCGTCTACCGCTCCGCCGACTTCAGCTTCGCCGTCGTGCTCGGCAACGCCGTCCTGCTCACCCGCGGCGAGTACGACGCCGAGGTGGCGGGCGTGGAGGAGGACGTGCTCCGGGAGCGGACGCTCGCGACCATCCGCCACTACGCCGCCTCGAACCGGCTGGCGGGCGGCGCCCAGTGGGGCGACCGGCTGTTCTGGGACAGCACCTTCCAGTCCTACTTCACGCTGGCCGCGCACCTGATGTGGCCCGAGCTCGACCAGGAGACGCGCGACCACGTCGACGCCATCACGAGCGGCCAGGCCGAGCGCACCACCGCGCTGGGGACGGCCGACGACCCGAGGTCGGGCTCGTGGACGCCGAACGGGCTCACCGGCGGCTTCCGGGGCGACACGAAGCTCGAGGAGATGGGCGTCTACGCCCAGTCGCTGGCGCCCGGCATCGCCTGGGGCCAGGACGAGGCGGGCGCCGCGGACTGGCGCGCGGCCTTCGGGACGTGGAGCCGCAACGAGTCCGGCCTGCCGGCCGCCGACCGGGCCGACCCGGCGCTCGTCGACGGCGTGCCCGTCAGCGAGAACACGGCGCACAACATCCACGACACCTTCGCCGTGGAGAACCACGGCTCCTTCGGGCCGCACTACCAGGAGGAGCTCTGGCGGACGTCGGGGCGCAACGCCGTCCACCTCCTGCTCGCGGGGGCGCCGCTGCCGGAGGTGCTGACGTCGCAGCCGAACGGCGAGGAGCTGTGGCGCACCATCCTCGGCGTCATGAGCGACGCCGGCGAGCCGCTCATGCCGATGGTCGACGACCGCGAGCACCTGTACGGCCGCGACGTCATCCCGCTCGCCTTCCTCGCCCAGGTCCAGGGCGACCGCTACGCCGCCGCGGCCGAGCGGGCGCTCGCCGAGCGGCTCGAGGCCTACCAGGCCTACGCGCCGGCCGACCGTCTGACGAAGTTCTCCGGCGAGCCGAAGTACGAGCCCGAGGCCCGCGCGGAGGTCGCCATCAGCTACCTCCTGCACGAGTGGCGGGCGTCCGCCGGTGACCAGGGGGAGCCCGCGTCCATGGACGAGCTCTTCGCCGCCGCGGCCGGCACCACCGACCACGGCGACGACGTCGGCCTCCTCGCGCAGCAGTCGCCGGCGGCGTGGGCCGGCTCGGTGAGCAAGCCCGGGTACGCGAAGTTCGCCTGGCAGCCCGGCCACGACGACTGGCTCTTCGACGTCGGCGGGAAGACGCCCTCCCTCCTCCCGAGCACCGGCCAGGCGGTGGAGGAGCGGCACGCCGTCGCGTACTCCGCGCTGCGGGACGGCTTCGACGGGACGGCGAGCCTCCTCACGACCGACGGCGGCCGGGCGGGCATGACCACCCTGCCCACCGGCACGGTCGTGTACGCCACCTCGGGCACGGGCGAGGACGAGGGACGCCTGCGCGTCCACAACCTCACCATGCCGGGCATGCCCGGCCTCGACGGCGACCGGACCTACACGACCGCGGAGGGCGAGACGACGCTCGAGGCGACCGACGTCTCCTCCGTCGTCCCGCCGAGCGGCGTCGCCCGCGTCGACCGCTTCGACCTGGCGCCGACGACGGCCCGGTACGTGCGGATGCAGGGGGTGACGGGCGACCCGACGTACGGGTACTCCCTCTTCGAGCTCGAGGCGGGCGCCGGGGAGGACAACGCGGCGCTGGGCGCCCCCGTCACCGCCTCCTCGGCCGACGGGTCGCGGCCTCCGTCGACCGTCACCGACGGCGACTACAGCACCCGCTGGGCCGTCTCCCGGGCCGAGCGCTCCCGCGGCGACTCGTGGGTGACGGCCGACCTCGGCGAGCCGACCGCCCTCGACCACGTGACCCTCTACTGGGAGTCGGCGGCCGGTCGCGCCTACCGCGTCCAGACGTCGTCGGACGGGCGGACGTGGACCGACGTCGCCACCTACGGCCTCGACCAGGTCGACAGCGACGGCGGCTGGCTCGCCGTCGACGACGAGGCGGGCCTCGTGGTCCGCGGCTCGGACAACCCCATCACCGTCCGCGCCGACCAGGTGGTGCTCTCGGACGGTCCCGCGGCCGGCAGCGCCGGCATGGTCGTCGAGGGGTACGCGGGCGCGGACGCCGAGCGCACCGCCGAGCTGGCGGCCCGCCCGGCCGTGACGACGTCGAGCGAGGCCCTCGCCGCCAGTGACGCCGACGGCTACCTCAGCCTCTTCAACCTCAGCGACGCGGACGCGGCGGGCGTCGTCCAGGTGCCCGCGGCGGCCGACGGGTCGGTCGCCGTCTACGCCGGGGTGCAGACGACGGGCGACGGCGGGACGGCGTACGAGACCTCCGTCCCGGCCGCGACGTCGGCCGTCCGCGCACCGCGCTTCACCGTGGCCGCCGCCCGGGGCGGGGCGCTGCCCGACGGGCTGCTCCTGTCCGTCGGCGACGGCCAGCACCTGGTCGTCACCGCGCCCGCCGGCGGCCGCCCCGTGCAGCTGCGCGTCACCCAGGCGGGCACCGACGAGGAGGCGCGGCTCACCGTCCCGGCGGGGCGGTCGCGGGAGCTGGCCCTGAGGTCGGGCGCGGCGTACCCGCTGGACGACCTGGCGCTCGGTCGGACGACGTTCCCGACGAGCCCGCTGCCCGAGGGGATGAGCGACCCGGGGCTGGCCGTCGACGGTGACGACGCGACGACCTGGCGTCCCGGCCCGTCGGCGTCCCGGATGGTCGTCGACCTCGGCGAGGTGCAGCGCCTGGACGAGCTCGTCCTCCAGTGGGCCTCGCGGGCGCCGGCCGGGGTGGAGGTGTCCACGAGCACGGACGGCCTCACCTACACGCGGGTGGCCGCCGGCCTCGTCGGCGGTGGCCTGGGCGGGAGGACGAACGAGGTGCCCGTCGACGGGTCCGCGCGCTACGTCGCGGTGAGCCTCCCGTCCGCCGGGTCCGACGGCGCGGCCCTGGCCTCGCTGGAGGTCCGCGCCGGCTGAGGTCGACCGCCTCGGCGTCGCGGGGCCGGCCCGGACCTGCTGCGGCGGGTCCGGGCCGGCGTCGTGCGACGCCCCAGGTCCCGGGCGCCTCGAGGCCGGTGGACCGCGCGGGCGGCCGCCTCAGGCCGTCTGCGCGGCGCGCCCCTGCGGGTCGTCGACGCCGTGCTCGGCGAGCACCCGGGCGGCGTGGGCCTTCTGCAGCCGCAGGGCGGAGTAGGCCGCCGCGAAGTAGACGACCGTGCCGACCCCCGAGACCCACCAGAAGGCCGAGCGGTTCGCCTCGTAGGTCGCGAGGTCGGGGCTCGCGAAGAGGACGACGAGCCCCATGGCGAGGATGACGGCGAGATCGACGACCCACACCACCCTCAGCACCCGGGTGAGCGGTCGGCGGTCGGTCGTGTCGAGGTCCGTGGGCGCGGCCTCGGCCTGCTCGTCGTGCAGCGCGGAGACCCGCTCGTGCCACACGCGGTCGACCTCCGCGCCCTCCGGGTAGCTCTCCTTCGCGCCCATCCGCCCCGCGAGGACGACGTAGAGGACCGCCGCGAGCAGGAACGCCGGCACGAAGGCGAAGTACTCGGGCATGAGGCCGGTGACGACCGCCGTGGCCGCGAGCGCGAGCGTGATGCCCCAGGCGAGCAGCGCGGGGGCGTTGGTGACCCCCTTGTAGCGGGCCCACGACGTCGTCATGCCGAGGCGCGGCAGCAGCCAGTGCTCGGCGAAGATGACGGCCCCGACGGGCACGATGGTGATGCCCGCGTAGGTCACGAGGCTCAGGTAGCCGCGGTAGACGAAGGGGAAGACGCTCGCGACGAGCACGATGACGCCGATGTAGAGGGTCATCCGCCGGCGGGTGACCGAGGGGAAGGCGCCCTGGCCCGCCAGCCCGGAGCGGTAGAGGTTGGCGTTGGCGGTGGTCCAGCCGCCGACGACGACCACGACGAGCCCCGCGTACCCGAGGGCCTCGAACGCCACCGAGCCCGGGTCGATGACCGTGATGCTCGTGCCGACGATCGCGGCCGCGGCCGCGCCCATGAAGCCCGCGGCGATCCACGCCATGTAGTGGCCGAGGAACATGCCGAACGCCGACATGTAGCCGTACCAGCTCTTCCGGGCGTAGCGGAGCAGGGACATGTCGACGAGGCCGGTGTGGGCGAAGCTGTTCGCCGCCCAGCTGTAGCCGATGATCCCGAGCAGGGTGATGCCCTCGGCGCCGTCGGGCGTCTGGCCCGTGAAGATCGAGCTCTCGCCGATCTCGATGAACTGCCCCCAGCTGCTGAGCACCGTCGAGCCGGTGACCTCGGAGGCGACCAGCGGCACCAGGGCCATGCCCCCCGTGGCGAACATGACCATCAGCCACGGGGCGCAGGTGCTGGCGAACTCGGCGAGGGCGTTGAACCCGAAGGCGGCCACGAGGACGGCGACGGAGCCGAAGACGAGCGCCAGGACGATGAACCCGACGCTCGTCGGGAACGCCTGGTCCTGCGGCGGGAAGTCGAGGACGACGCCGAAGGCCGTGGCCGACACCGTGATCATGGCCGCCGAGATCACGGCGAAGATGACGGCGTTGACGCCGTTGAAGAGCTTCGACGTCACGCCGCCGGCGACCCGGCTGAGGTAGGTGTAGACGCTCATCCGCGTCTGCACCGCGATGGGTGCGGTGAGGAAGCGGAAGCTCAGGACCGCCAGGAGGTTCCCGACCGCGAGGCCGATGAGGACGTCGACGAAGCTCGCGCCGAGGATGACGAAGGTCGCCCCGAAGACGAACTCCGTGCCGGCGATGTTCTCGGCGGAGTAGAGCCCGGCGAAGTGCCCCGGCCCGTGCAGCTCGTGCTTGCCGGCCGGCAGCTGCTCGGCGTCCAGGCGCCGCACCTGCTGGTCGACCTCGCTGGTCGTCGCTGACATGTCGTACCCCCGTCGCCGTCGATCCGGGCCCCTGGTGAGGGTCTGCCCGGAAAGCGGCGTCCCCTGCGCGCACGCTCGTCCGGTGCGGGGGAGGTGTCAACCGGAGACGCGCTGCCGCAGGAGCCGGGCGAGCCGGCGGCTCAGCCGCGGCGACGACTGGTCACGAGCAGGGCGTCGTGGTCGGTGTACGTCATCGGCAGGACCTCCGTGGACGTCGGCACCAGGGAGGACAGCGTGCCGGCCACCTGCTGGATGCCGGGCAGCTGCTCGGCCGCGGCGTCACTGCGCGACCAGGCGCCCGTCGGAGCGCAGTCCGTCCGGCGGTTGAGGTCACCCGCGACCAGCACGGCGCGACGGACGCCCTGCGCGGCCATGACGTCCGAGAGCTCGGCGCACTGGGCGTCCTGGTTGGCCTGGTCCTCCGGAGTCCCCGCCACCGCGAGGTGGGTCGTGCAGGCGACGAGGTCGTCCGTGGTGGTCACGCACAGCCAGCGCCGCTCCTCGGACCCGCGCTGGGAGGAGAAGGCGGCCTCCTCGCGGTCGACCTGGGGCTCGCGGGTCAGCACGGCGTTGCCGAAGACGCCGCGGCCACCGGGAGTGCGGCACTCGAGGGGGCCACCGCGGTAGACGACGGTCGTGAAGGCGACCTCGTAGCCGGTGTCCCGCCCGATGCGCTCGACGTCGCCGCTGCACGCCTCGTTGAGCGACACGGCGTCCGGGGCTGTGGCGGCCACCTGCTCGACCGCCTCGTCGACCACCGAGGGGTGCTCCGTGCCGGGGAAGCACCCGGCGTACCCGGACAGGCACAGGTTCATCTGCAGGAGCGACGCCTCGTCGCGAGGGTCCGCGGACGCGGCCGGGGCGGTCGCCGCGACGGTGGCGAGGGCGAGGACGCCGGAGAGGGCGGCGAGGGGGCGAGATGTCCACATGGTGACGATGGTCGGAGAGGTGCGGTGACGAGCGGGTGCGCAGGGAGCGACGAGTGGATGTCCGTCCTGCGTCACCGGGCCCGCCGGTCCACCCGGCGGCCTCCCCTGGCGCGCCGTCCCTGAGCGGCCGCTGACGGCGGCGGTCAGCTCTCGGGGCGGAAGAAGGCTACGAAGTCCGGAGCCAGGGTCTCGCCGGACGGAAGAAGGCTACGAAGTCCGTCTCGGGGGGCCGTGGAGGCGGAGGAGCTACGACGTCCGGGGAGGACGGGCGGGGGCGCGGGTGAGGAGGTCCGCGACGGCGCCCAGCGCGTCCTCGCCGACGACCTCCTCCGCCAGCAGCGGCAGCTCGACGAGCGGCACGCCGGGCAGCCGGTCGCGCAGGTGCGCCAGGTGCCCCTCCTCCTGCGCCCGTCGCCGCGCGAGCAGCTCGCCGGCGTCGGCAGGCGAGCGCTTGTTGACGACGAGCGCCCCGACGGCGACGCCGGTGCGCTCCAGCTGGGCGTGCAGCTCGAGCGTCTCCAGCACGGGCAGCCGCTCGGCCGCGAGCACGACGGCGAAGACCGTGCGCTCCTCGTCGGTGAGCAGGTCCCGCAGGTGGGTGAAGCGGGCGCGCCGGCGCAGCAGCACGCGGCGGATCTCGGCGTCGCGGTCGGTCCTGCGGTCGCGTGGCCGGCCGCCGCCGAGCACGCCGGCGGCCTCCTCGTCCTCCGCCCCGAGCGCCCGCAGCGCCGCGCCGAAGCGCGACGAGCGCTCCTGGCGGCGCAGCAGCCCCTCGGTCCAGGCGGACATCGTCTCCGGCAGCGCCATGAGCCGCGCCGTGTGCCCCGACGGCGCGGTGTCGAGGACGACGAGGTCGTGCGGGGCGTCCTCCACCACCTCGGCGAGCCGCTCGAGCACGGCGGCCTCGTGCGTGCCCGGAGCGTCGCGGGCCAGGGCCAGGTGCCGGTCGACCTCGCCGGCCAGGTGCTCGGGCATGAGCCGGCGCATCGTCCGCGCGACGGCCCGCAGGTGCTCCTCCGCCGTCCGCGCGGGGTCGACCTCCAGGCCGTCGAGCCCGTCGGCGAGACGGACGACGCCGTCACCGACGCGGCGCCGCCACAGGTGGCCGAGGTTGTGCGCCGGGTCGGTCGAGACCACGAGCACGCTCCGCCCGGCGCGGGCCTGCGCGAGCGCGAGGGCCGAGGCGACCGTCGTCTTGCCGACCCCGCCCTTGCCGCCGACGACCACCACCCGCCGGTCGGCGGCGAGGTCGGTCAGCAGCACGACATCGAGTCCAGCGGGCTGCGCTCCATGCCCATGCGCCGGTGCCAGTCGTGGAAGCGGTCGTAGACGGCGGGGAGCAGCTCGAGGGTGTGGGCGGCCACGGGGTTCGGGACCCCGAGCGCGTCCGCGAGGACGACGACCATGAAGAGGTCGTCCTCGTCGCGCCGCGCCCGCGCGAAGGTGCGGCGGTACGGCGCCACGTAGAACTCCCGCAGCCCGGCCGCCACCGCGCGCAGCCGGCCCGGTGCGCGCCCGACCGTCACCGCTCGGTGGTGTCGGCCGCCGGGACGCGGCGGTCGTCCTCGTCGGTCTCGACCGGACCGGTGCGCGCCCGCGACATCGCGACGCCGGCCTCGACGACGACCCACAGCGCGGCCACGATGATGACGAGGTCGAGGCCGAGAAGCAGCCAGTTGCCGGTGGAGTAGAAGGTCCCCACCTGGACGACCGCTGCGAAGACCGACATGACGAGCACGAAGACCAGCGGCACGAGCACGGGCAGCACCGGCCGCCGCTTGCGCATGAGGATCACCGCGACGATCGAGAGGGTCAGCCCGGCCAGGAGCTGGTTCGTCGTCCCGAACAGAGGCCAGATGAGCATGCCGCCCGAGCCGTCGGCCCCGGCGCCGAAGGCCAGGCCCATGCCGACGACGAGGACGACGAGGGTCGCCACGCCCTTGCCGACGCGCCGGCCGACGAGGTCGGCGACCTCCTGGACGACGAAGCGCTGCAGGCGGACGCCCGTGTCCATCGTCGTCGCGGCGAAGAGCACGGCCATCGTGGCGAGGATGGTCGCCGACAGCGACGGCGGGATGCCGAGGCCCGTGTTGACGATGGTGCTCCCGCCCTCGACGAAGGCTGCGACGCCGCCCTGGCCGAAGGCGGAGTAGACGGCCTCCCAGTCGGCGAGGGTCCGGTAGCCGGCGGTGGCGGCGATGATCGCGCCGAGAGCCAGCATCCCCTCGCCGACGGCCCCGAAGTAGCCGACGAAGCGGGCGTCGGTCTCCCGGTCGAGCTGCTTGGAGCTCGTGCCCGACGAGACCATGCCGTGGAAGCCGGAGATCGCGCCGCACGCGATGGTGACGAACAGTAGCGGCACGATGCTCGGCGTGCCCTCCGGCACGGCGGTGTTGACGGCCGGCGCGACGATGCTCGGCGAGGCGATCGCGACGGCGGCGTAGAGGATGCCCAGACCGATGAAGAGCTGGAGCCCGTTGATGTAGTCACGCGGCTGCAGCAGCATCCACACCGGCAGCAGCGACGCGACGCCGGCGTAGAGGAAGAGCACGAGGACCCAGAAGGCCGCGGGGGACAGGCCGAGGACGCTGTCGGGCAGGACGACGGGCACGCGGTCGCCGACGAGGATGAGCCCGTAGAGCGCCAGGACGCCGATGACCGAGACGGCCGGCAGGTTGAGCCTGCCGCGGTAGATGGCCTGGCCCACGAGGAGCGCGACGACGATGGCGCCCCACACGGGGATGACCGACGTCGGGGTGCTCACGAGCAGCCCGGAGATGACGACGGCGAAGGCCGCGTTGACCATGAGCAGCAGCAGGAAGACGACGACGAGGAAGAGGTTGCGGCCGCGGGCGCCGATGTAGCGGCCCGACAGCGTGCCGATCGACTGCCCGCGGTTGCGCACCGACGCCCACAGCGCGCCGAGGTCGTGCATGCCCGCGAAGAAGACGGTGCCGATGGTCACCCACAGGAAGGCCGGCAGCCAGCCCCAGATGACGGCGATGGCGGGCCCGACGATGGGCGCCGCCCCGGCCACCGAGGTGAAGTGGTGCCCCCACAGCACGTACTTGTTCGTCGGCACGTAGTCGACGCCGTCGGCCATCTCGTGGGCGGGCGTCGGCGCGGTGGGGCTGAGCTTGTAGACGCGCGTGGCGAGGTGCTTGGAGTACAGGGCGTACCCCGTCAGGACCATGGCGATGCCGATCACGGCGAGCACGAGGGAGTTCACGGCGCTCCAGTCTTCGTCGACGGACGACCGATGTGCGCGGGACCTCCCCCGATGGGGGTGAGCGCACCGATGTGGGCGGAAGGGTAGCGCCGAGGCGTGGCTGGTCGCCCGGGAGGCTCGCGCGCCCGCCGCGGGCGCAGGCTCACGTCGTCGGGCGGGCGCGGCCCAGCTCGGCGCTCCGGAAGCGCCGGGTGCCGTACGCCTCCAGGTCCCCGGTGGCCCGGGCCAGGCGCTCGAGGCTGAAGAGCGGCGGCTGGAGACCGGCCTCGAGGTGCTGCTGCACGGAGGGGGGCAGCTCGACGGAGGAGTCGGCGCGGCGCGCCACGAGGTGGGCGACCGACTCGGCCTCCCACTCCTCGACGTCGTGCTCGACGCCGCTGCGGTCGGGCCACCACAGCGGGTCCGGCGTGCCGAGGTGGCCGCACAGCACGTGCGCGGCGGCGTGGAGGAGGGCGACGAGGCGCCGGCGCGGCTCGAGCCCGTCGGCGAGGACGACCTCGTAGCGCAGCGGCACCCGCTCGACGACGGTCTGCTGGCGCCCACCGCGGGCGACGCGCTCGCGGCGCAGGGGACGGCCGCCGGTGACGGCGCGCACCGAGCCGGCCTGCTGGGAGCCGAGGCGCCCGGTGCGCACGCCCACGCCCAGGCCGACGAGGTTGTCGACGAGGCGGTCGAGCCGTGCGGTGAGGGCGGGCTCGCCGGTAGCGGCCACGGCGGCCCCGGGGTCGGTGACCTCGAGGGGGAGCGGGGGCGCCCCCTCGAGCGGCTCCGTGCCCGTGACGTCGAACACGAACGTCACCGGCCCGCGCGGGGCGAGGACGACGAGGGGCTGGGCGTCGGCGCGCACGACCCGCCGGTGCCGCTCGCGCCAGCGCGCGGCGGTCAGCACGTGCGTCGCGCCCGGCCGCTGGACGTCGACGAGCACGGCGTTGAGGGGCGACAGGTGGCGGGAGGAGCCGACGGCGCGCAGGAGGTCGGCGTACTGGGACGCCGTCCGGTACCGCTGGGCGCCGCGGACCAGGTCGTCCACCGACTGCCGCGCCTGGTCGGCGCTCGACGCCGCCGACGGCTCCTCCGCGAGGCTCAGCTCGAGCTGGCCCTCGAGGTCCAGCTCGAGGGACCCCTGCCCGAAGAGGCCCGGCGCGCCGCTGCTCACCCGCGGATGCTGGCACGCCGCACCGACGGGCCGAGCGGGTGCCCGCGGCGGGGGCTGTGGACGGAGCCGCTGACGACGCGGTGAGGCGGTGCTCACCACCGTGCGGGGAGGGGCGGGGCTCACCGGGCGGGTGGCCGCAGCCCCTGGAGCACGACGTCGACGTAGCGCGCGGACGGCGACGCACGTCCCGGTCCGGCGCCCACCGCCCGGGCGAGGCCGCAGAGCAGGCGTCGCACGTCGTCGGCGTCGACGTCCTCGCGGACCAGCCCGGCGGCGCGGTCGCGCTCGAGCACCGCGTCGAGGCCGGCGCGGAGCCGGTCGAGGAGCGCCGCGGTGTCCGAGCACGTCGCGGCGGGCTCGGCGAGGACGGCGGCGAGCGCCGGGTCGGTGAGCTGCGCGCGCAGGGCCCGCCGCAGCAGGTCGGCCAGGCTCCCGCCCGGGCGCTCGTCCCCGGTCGCCCGGTCGACCGCCGCGACGAGCTCCTCGAGGGCGTCGACGCCGAGCGCCTCGAGGAGCACCTGCTGGGTGGGGAAGTGGCGGTAGACCGTGCCGACGCCGACACCGGCCTCCCGGGCCAGGGCGTTCATCGCGAGGCCGCCCGAGCCCCCGGGCCCGGCCAGCTGGCGGGCGGCGGCCGCGAGGACGCGCGCCCG
>NZ_JABEMA010000189.1 GCF_013004605.1 Pseudokineococcus marinus | reverse complement strand
TGGCGCGCCTGCGCTGGTGGGACGTCGCCGAGGTCGCCGCCCTCGAGGCCGACCTCTTCGGGCCGACGGCCTGGAGCGCGGAGCTGTTCTGGTCCGAGCTGGCGGCTCCCGGCCGCGGCGCCTGGGTGGCCCGCACGGCCGACGGGGCGCTCGCCGGCTACGCGGTCGCGGCCGCCGCCGGCCCCGACGCCGACGTGCAGACCATCGCCACCGCCCCCTGGGCGCGCGGACGCGGGCTCGGGGACGCCCTCCTCGTGGCGTGCGAGCAGCACGCGGCCCTCCTCGGCGCCACCGCGCTGCTCCTCGAGGTCGACGCCGGGAACGCCCCGGCGCGGCGCCTCTACGCCCGGCACGGCTTCGAGCAGCTGGCCCGTCGCCGCGACTACTACGGCCCCGGCGCCGACGCCCTCGTGCTGCGCCGCCGCACGAGCCCACCGCCGCCTGCCGACGCCACCGCCGCCGCCCCCGCCGACCCCGGAGCCCGCCCCGCATGAGCCCCGCCCTCCTCGACGCAGCCCCCGCCGTCCTGGCCACCACGTCGGTCGACGACGCCGTCGGCGGCCTCACCGGGCTGTCCGGCGCGCTCGCGCGCTTCATCGCCGCCATCGGCGAGCCCGGCGTCTTCGTCGCCACCGTCCTCGAGACGGTCGTGCCCCCCGTGCCGAGCGAGGTCACCCTGCCGCTGGCCGGCTTCATCGCCGCGCAGGGCGGCATGGACCTCGTCCTCGTGCTCGTGGCCGCGACGCTCGGCTCCCTCGTCGGGGCGCTCGCGCTCTACGCCGCCGGCCGGGCGCTCGGCGAGCGGCGCGCCGTCGCGGTGATGGCGCGCATCCCCTTCGTCGACCGCGAGGAGGTCGAGCACGCCGTCGGCTGGTTCCACCGCCACGGCGGCGCGTCGGTCTTCTTCGGGCGGCTCGTGCCGGGCGTGCGCAGCCTCGTCTCGATCCCGGCGGGGACCACGCGGATGCCGCTGCTGCGCTTCTGCCTCCTCACGGGCGCGGGCTCCCTGCTGTGGAACGCCCTGCTCGTCGGCGGGGGGTACGCCCTGGGGTCGCAGTTCGAGCGGGTCGAGGAGTACGCCCAGTACCTCGACCACGCCTTCATCGCCGTGCTCGTCGTCCTGCTCGCCCTGTTCGTCCGCAGCCGCGTGCGGCGGGCCCGCGCCCGCGGCGACGTGAAGGAGGCGCTGTGAGCGCCGAGGTCGGAGGGGCTGCGCCCCGGGCCCGTCTGCTGCAGCCCGGCCGTCCCCCGGCCGCGGGGGTGGAGCCGCTGGTCCTCGGGATCGAGACCTCCTGCGACGAGACGGGCGTCGGCCTCGTGCGCGGCACCACGCTGCTCGCCGACGCCGTGGCGAGCAGCGTCGAGGAGCACGCCCGCTTCGGGGGCGTCGTGCCCGAGGTCGCGAGCCGGGCCCACCTCGAGGCGATGGTCCCGACGCTCCGCCGCGCCTGCGAGGACGCCGGCGTCACGCTCGCGGACGTGGACGCCGTCGCGGTGACGGCCGGGCCCGGGCTCGCCGGAGCCCTGCTCGTCGGCGTCGGCGCCGCCAAGGCCCTCGCCTGGGCGCTCGACGTGCCGCTGTACGGCGTCAACCACCTCGACGCCCACGTCGCGGTGTGCGCCCTCGACGGCGGGCCGCTGCCGACGCCGTGCGGCGCGCTGCTCGTCTCCGGCGGGCACACCTCCCTGCTCCACGTCGTCGACGTCGCGAGCGACGTGCGCCTGCTCGGCGAGACGGTCGACGACGCGGCGGGGGAGGCCTTCGACAAGACCGCCCGCCTGCTGGGGCTGCCCTACCCGGGCGGGCCGGCCATCAGCGCCGCCGCGGCGGACGGGGACCCGCGGGCCATCGCCTTCCCGCGGGGCCTGACGTCGGCCCGCGACCTCGAGCGCCACCGCTTCGACTTCTCCTTCTCCGGCCTCAAGACGGCCGTCGCCCGCTGGGTGCGGGCCTGCGAGGCGTCGGGCCGCCCGGTGCCGGTGGCCGACGTCGCGGCCTCCTTCCAGGAGGCCGTCTGCGACGTCCTCACCCGCAAGGCCGTCGACGCGTGCCGAGCGCACGGCCTCGAGACCCTCCTGCTGGGCGGCGGGGTCTCGGCCAACGGACGGCTGCGCGAGCTGCTCGCCGAGCGGTGCGCGGAGGCCGGCGTCGCGCTGCGCGTGCCCCGGCTGCGGCTGTGCACCGACAACGGCGCGATGGTCGCCGCCCTCGGGGCGCAGGTCGTCGCGCGCGGGCTCCCGCCGTCGGGGCCGGGGCTGGGCGGGGACTCCTCGCTGCCGGTGGAGACGGTGCTCGTCGCGGCCTGAGCGCCTCCTCGGGGCCTCTCCGGGAACCTCTTCCGGAGCCTCTTCCGGGGCCGGGGCTCAGGCGGCGGGGCGGGGCAGCGCCCGGCACAGCAGCGCGCTCTGGCGCCCCGCCACCCGCGTGAGCACGACGACGGCCTCGTGCGGGCCCTCGAGCCGGCCGAGGCGGCGGCGCAGCTCCTCGGGCTCCACGGCGGTGCCGCGCTTCTTGACGACGAGGCGGCCGACGCCGCGCTCGCGCAGGCGCGCCCGCAGCGGCTTGAGGCCGAAGGGGAGCACCTCGTCGACGGCGTAGCCCGTCGCCGACGGCAGCTCGAGGTGCCGGTCGGCCGTGACGTAGGCGATCGAGGGGTCGACCAGCCGGCCGTCGAGGGCCGCCACGACGGCGCCCACGAGCCCGGCCCGCACGACGGCGCCGTCGGGCTCGTAGAGGTACCCGCCCACGGGGCCGACGGGCGGGGCGCCGCCGGCGAAGGGGTCGTGCGCGTCGTCGACGACGGCCGCGGCGCCGGCGCGGACGACGACGGCGCTGCGGCGCACGCCCGGACGGGCCAGCGCCGGCGACCACAGGGCCGCCTCGACGACGTCGCCGTCGACCGACGTCCACTGGCACTCCCAGGCGCCCCCCGCCGGTGCGTCCCCGACCGCCCCCGGCACGAGGTCGTGGTCGATGCCGGGCGCCGTCTTCACCCCGACGGGCAGCCGCTGCGCCAGCTCGACGGCGAAGGACAGCGGCGGGCTCGCCCGTCGCGGGTCGAGGACCCGGCGCCCGGCGGCGTCGCGGCGCGCCGGGTCGAGCCAGGCGCCGTCGACGCCCGTGAGGTCGGTGGCCGCGACGTCCTCGCAGCGCACCTCGCTGCCGGGGAAGCGCCGCAGGTTGGCCGCGGCCACCGCGGCGGTGGGCTCGTCGCGGTCGACCGCGAGGACGTCGACCCCGAGCCCGGCCAGCGCCAGGGCGTCCCCGCCGACGCCGCAGCCGAGGTCGGCCGCGCGGCGCACGCCCGTCGCGGCGAAGCGGCGCGCGTGCCGGGCGGCCACCTCGAGCCGCGTCGCCTGCTCGAGACCGGCTGCCGTGAAGAGCATGTCGTCGGCGAAGGGCCCGAACTTGGCGCGCGCCCGAGCCCGCAGGCGGCTCTGGGTGAGGGCGCCCGCCACGAGCACGGGGTCGTGGCCGGCCGCGCGCAGCCGCTGCCCCAGCGCGAGGGCGCCCTCGTCGTCGTAGGGGGGCAGGGAGGCCAGGAGGGCCTGGCCGGCGGGGGAGAGCACCGCCGCGAGGCCGGCGACGGCGGGGTCGTCCACGACGGCGATGGTGGCACGGTCGGGCGTCCCCGGAGCCGCCGCCGCGGCGACCCCCCGGAGGCGGCCGCAGGGCTGGCACTCGGATTGACCGAGTGCTAACCCCGCCCTAGAGTCGCGGTCGGCGAGACGGCAGGACCGGCCGACCCCCGCGACGGCGGACGGCTCCAGCCCGCACCGCCTGCCCCCGTCACGTGAACCACCACGAAGGAGAGGTCCGCACAGTGTCGGTCTCCATCAAGCCGCTCGAGGACCGCATCGTCGTCAAGGCCGTCGAGGCCGAGCAGACGACCGCGTCGGGTCTGGTCATCCCGGACACCGCGAAGGAGAAGCCCCAGGAGGGCGAGGTCCTCGCGGTGGGCCCGGGCCGCGTCGACGACAACGGCCAGCGCGTGCCGGTCGACGTCAAGGTCGGCGAGAAGGTCATCTACTCCAAGTACGGCGGCACCGAGGTCAAGTACGGCGGCGAGGACCTGCTCATCCTCTCCGCGCGCGACGTCCTCGCCGTCGTCGGCTGACACCAGCCCCCGGCACGACGGCGCACCGCGGCCCCACCCGGGCCGCGCGCCCGCACGACCGCCCCGGCGGACCGGCCCGCCGGTCCCCGGGGCGACGTGCGTCCGGGGCCCCGCACGACAGCCGACGAGCGACGGGCCCCGAGCGCGACCGCGCCGCACCGCACGACTCTCCCGCGGGCTCCAGCGCGAGCCCCCACCAGGACGGAGCACCATGGCCAAGACCCTGCAGTTCGACGACGAGGCCCGCCGCGCGCTCGAGCGCGGCGTCGACGCCCTCGCCGACGCCGTGAAGGTGACGCTCGGCCCCCGCGGCCGCAACGTCGTCATCGACAAGCAGTGGGGCGCACCCACCATCACCAACGACGGCGTGACGATCGCCCGCGAGGTGGAGCTGGAGGACCCGTACGAGAACCTCGGCGCCCAGCTCGCCAAGGAGGTCGCCACCAAGACCAACGACGTCGCCGGCGACGGCACGACGACCGCGACGGTCCTCGCGCAGGCGCTCGTGCACGAGGGCCTGCGCAACGTGGCCGCCGGTGCGGCGCCCGGCGCCCTCAAGCGGGGCATGGACGCCGCGGTCACGGCCGTCGGCGACGCCCTCCGCGGCGCCGCCCGCGACGTCGAGGGCAAGGACGAGATCGCCCACGTCGCCGCGATCTCCAGCCAGGACCGCACCATCGGCGAGCTCATCGCCGAGGCGTTCGACAAGGTCGGCAAGGACGGCGTCATCACCGTCGAGGAGTCGACCACCGCGGCGATGGACCTCGAGTTCACCGAGGGCATGCAGCTCGACAAGGGCTACATCTCGCCGTACTTCGTCACCGACAACGAGCGCATGGAGGCCGTCCTGGAGGACACCCACGTGCTCGTCCACACCGGCAAGATCAGCGCGGTCCAGGACCTCCTGCCGCTGCTCGAGAAGGTGCTGGAGACGTCCAAGCCCCTCTTCGTCGTGGCCGAGGACGTCGACGGCGAGGCCCTCTCGACCCTCGTCGTCAACAAGATCCGCGGCACCTTCACGGCCGCGGCGATCAAGGCCCCCGGCTTCGGCGACCGCCGCAAGGCGATGCTCGAGGACCTCGCCGTCCTCACCGGCGCCCAGGTCGTCACCCCCGACGTCGGCCTCAAGCTCGACCAGGTCGGCCTCGAGGTGCTCGGCTCGGCCCGCCGCGTCGTCGTCACGAAGGACGACACGACGGTCGTCGACGGCGGCGGCTCGCGCGAGGACATCGACGCGCGCGCCGGCCAGATCCGCTCCGAGATCGAGCGCACCGACTCCGACTGGGACCGCGAGAAGCTGCAGGAGCGGCTCGCCAAGCTCGGCGGCGGCGTCTGCGTCATCAAGGTCGGCGCGGCCACCGAGGTCGAGCTGAAGGAGAAGAAGCACCGCATCGAGGACGCCGTCTCGGCGACCCGCGCGGCCATCGAGGAGGGCATCGTCGCCGGCGGCGGCTCCGCCCTCGTCCAGGCGGCGTCCGTGCTCGAGGGCGACCTCGGCCGCACGGGCGACGAGGCCGTGGGTGTCCGCATCGTCCGGCGCGCCGTCGACCAGCCGCTGCGCTGGATCGCCGAGAACGCCGGCATGAACGGCTACGTCGTCGTCGACCGCGTCCGCACCCTCGGGGGCGGGCAGGGCCTCAACGCGGCGACGGGCGAGTACGAGGACCTCGTGCCCGCCGGCGTCATCGACCCGGTGAAGGTCACCCGCTCGGCGCTCGTCAACGCCGCGTCGATCGCCTCGATGGTCCTCACCACCGAGACGCTCGTCGTGGAGAAGAAGGAGCCCGTCGAGGAGGCCGTCGGCCACGGCCACGGGCACGGCCACTGACCGGCTCGACGTGAGCAGCACGCGCTGACGAGCTCCACCGCGTCCGCCCGCCGGCGGACGCGCCGTGAGCGCCGCGCACGGAGGCCCCGGGCGATCCCGCCCGGGGCCTTCGTGCGTCTGCCGCCCCCTGGGCCCGCTGCCCGCGGGTCTGCCGCGGGTGGCGGGGGCGCTGCCGCCCCGC
>NZ_JABEMA010000188.1 GCF_013004605.1 Pseudokineococcus marinus | reverse complement strand
CCCAGCCGGGCTGGGCGCGCAGCGCGCGGCGCGCCGCGGCGCTCGACGCCGGCTGACCCGCCGGGCCTCCTCGCGGGAAGACGTCCACGAGCGTGACCGTGCACGGTCACGCTCGTGGACGACTTCCGCTGTCCACAGCCCCTCAGCGCGGCCTCGCCGTCCCGGGCAGCCTCGCAGGGTGCGGATGGACGCCCTGCCCGGCCCTCTCGCCGAGCTCGCACGGGTGCAGGAGGGCTGCCTCGGCCGGTCGCAGCTGCGGCGCCACGGCGTCGGGCCCGACGTCGTGAGGCGGCGCGTCGCGGGCGGGCGGTGGCAGCGGGTGGGGCCGCGCGTCGTCGCGCTGCACGCCGGGCCGCTGCCCGCACCGGCGCAGCGGTGGGCGGCGCTGCTCCACGCCGGTGCCGGCGCCTGCCTCGGGGCGTGGACGGCGCTGGCGGTCCACGGGCTCGAGGGCTGGGACCGCGACGACGTCCACGTCGTCGTCGCGCGAGGCCGGTCGCGCGGTGAGCCGCTGGCGGGGTCCGCGCTGCACCTCAGCCACCGCTGGCGCGAGGAGGACGTCACCGAGCGCGGCGGCGTGCGGCTGCACCGCGTCGAGCGCGCCGCCGTGGACGCCGCGGCGTGGTCCGCGGGCGATCGGACGGCCTGCGGCCTCCTCGCCGCCGTCGTCCAGCAGCGGCTGACGACGCCGGCGCGGCTGGCCGCCGCGCTCGAGGGCGTGGGCCCCGTCCGCCACCGCGGTGCGCTCGTCGCCGTCCTCGAGGACCTGGCCGGCGGGTCGCAGGCCATGTCCGAGGTCGACCTCGCGGCGCTCTGCCGGCGGCACCGCCTTCCCCCGCCCGTGCGCCAGGCCGTGCGCGTGGACGGCGTCGGCCGGCGGCGCTACCTCGACGCCGAGTGGCACCTCGCCGACGGTCGGCGGGTGCTCCTGGAGGTCGACGGCGTCGGGCACCTCGACCCGCGCCGCTGGTACGACGACCTGCTGCGCGCCGCCGAGGTCAGCCGGCCCGGCGAGACGGTCCTGCGCCTGCCGGCGCTGGCGCTGCGGCTCGACGAGGCGCGCGTCGTCGCGCTCCTGCGCGCCCACCTGGACCTCGACGACGGGAGTCGTCCACGAGCGTGACCGTGCACGGTCACGCTCGTGGACGTCTTCCGAGCCGCCTCCCGTCAGGCGGTGAGGCGCGGGTAGTCCGTGTAGCCCTCGGCGGTCGTGCCGTAGAAGGTCGAGGGGTCGGGCTCGTTCTCGTCGGCCCCCGCGCGCCAGCGCTCGACGAGGTCGGGGTTGGCGATGAGCGCGCGCCCGACGGCGACGGCGTCGGCGTCGGTCGCGTCCACGAGCGCGGACGCCGACTCGCGCGTCGTCGGCGTGCTGAAGCCGCGGTTCGCGACGAGCGGCATCCCGGAGCGGCGGCGCAGGTCCTGGGTGAGCTCGTCGGTGGGGTCGGCCCGCAGGACGCTGAGGTAGGCGAGGCCGAGCGGGGCCAGGCCGTCGACGAGCGCGCCGTAGGTCGCCGCGACGTCGTCCGCGTCCGCCTCGGGGATGCCCTGGACGCCGTGCGCCGGTGAGATGCGGATGCCGACGCGGCCAGGGCCCACCTCCGCGGCGACCGCGCGGGCGACCTCGACGACGAGCCGGGCGCGCGCCTGCGGGCTGCCGCCGTAGGCGTCGGTGCGGTGGTTGGTGTCGGGCGCGAGGAACTCGTGGAGCAGGTACCCGTTGGCGCTGTGGAGCTCGACGCCGTCCAGGCCGGCGTCGACGGCGCGGCGCGCGGCGGCCACGTGGTCGGCGACGACCTGCTCGACCTCCTCGGTCGTCAGCGCGTGCGGCTCGGCGTAGGCCAGCTTGCCCTACGGGGTGTGCGCCTCCCCCTCGAGCACGACGGCGCTGGGGGCGACCACGCGGTCGGTGCCGGTCGTGGCCGGGTGCGCCACGCGCCCCGCGTGCATGACCTGCATGACGAGGAGCCCGCCCCGCGCGTGGACGGCGTCGGCGACGCGGCGCCAGCCGGCGGCCTGCTCGTCGGTGACGATCCCGGGCTGGCCCGGGTAGCCGCGGCCCTCCCTGGTCGGGTAGGTGCCCTCGGTGATGATGAGCCCGGCGCTGGCGCGCTGCGCGTAGTGCTCGACGAGGAGGTCGCCCGGCACGCCGTCCTCCCCCGCGCGGGTGCGCGTGAGCGGCGCCATGACGACGCGGTTGCGCAGGTGCAGGTCCCCCAGGACCACCGGGGTGAAGAGCTGGCGGGGGTCAGTGCCGGAGGCGTCGTCGGCCGGTGCCTGCGGGGTGTCGGTGCGGGTGCTCACGGGGCTGCCTCTCGCGTCGCGGGCCGGGCCTCGCCCGGCGGTACGCCGGGGCAACCGCGCGCCGCGCCCCGCTGTTCCAGCGTTCAACCGGTCCGCCGGGCGGAACCGGAGGTGCACCCGGACGCCGCGGCGGGGCAGCATCCGCGGCGACGCCGGCGCCCGGGGCCGGTCGCGGAGGGAGGAGCGCTCGTGGGGCTGCTGGACGGCAAGGTCGTGCTCGTGAGCGGCGGCACGCAGGGCGTGGGCGCCGGGGTCGCGCTGGCGGCGGCGCGCGAGGGGGCGGACGTCGTCGTCACCGGGCGCCGTCGCGAGGTCGGCGAGGCCCTGCTCCCCCGGCTGCGCGAGCACCTCGCCCCCGGGCGGTCCGCGGAGTACGTGCGCGCCGACGTGGCGGACGTCGCGAGCGCGCAGGCGTCCGTGGCCGCCGTCGTCGAGCGGTTCGGACGCGTCGACTGCCTGTGCAACGCCGCCGGCCTCACGAGCCGGGGCACGCTGCTCGGGACGACGCCCGAGCTCTTCGACGAGCACGTGGCCGTGAACCTCCGCGGGCCCTTCTTCACCATGCAGGCCGCGGTGGCCGACATGGTGCGCCGCGGGGAGCCCGGCACCGTCGTCAACGTCACGAGCACCTCGGCGCACGGCGGGCAGCCCTACCTGGCGCCGTACGTGGCGGCGAAGGCGGGCCTCGTCGGTGCGACGCGCAACGCCGCGCACGCGCACCGGGCCGACCGGGTGCGGGTCAACGCGCTCAACATCGGCTGGACCGACACCGAGGGCGAGGACGCGACCCAGCGCGCCTTCCACGGCGCCGGGGACGACTGGCGCGAGCGCGCGGCGAGCGCCCTGCCGATGGGGCGGCTGGGGCGCGTCGACGAGATCGCCGACCTCGTCGTGCTCCTGCTCTCCGACCGCAGCGGCGTCGTCACCGGCTCGGTCGTCGACTGGGACCAGAACGTCCTCGGCGGGTTGGACTGAGGCGCTCGCCCCGGCGGGACAGGATGGCGCGGTGACCTCCGCGCCCGAGCCCACGACCTCCGGCCCCCCGAGCACGGCCGGCGCGCCCCTGCGCCTCGGCGTGCTCGGCGCCGCCCGCATCACCGAGGAGGCCCTCACCGAGCCGGCGCGGCGCACGGGGCACCGGCTCGTCGCCGTCGCCGCACGCGATCGGGCGCGCGCGCAGGGCCTGGCCGACCGCGCGGGCGTCGATCGCGTGCACGGCTCCTACGAGGAGCTGCTCGCCGACGACGACGTCGAGGTCGTCTACGACCCGCTGCCCAACGCCCTGCACGGGACGTGGAACCTCGCGGCGGTGCGCGCGGGGCGGCACGTGCTCACGGAGAAGCCGTCGACCGCGTGCGCGGCCGACGCGCGAGCCGTCCGGGACGCCGCGGCCGTCGCGGGCGTCCACGTGGTCGAGGCCTTCCACCACCTGCACCACCCCGTGCACCGGCGCCTCGTCGAGCTCCTGGCGTCGGGCGAGCTCGGGGAGCTGCGGCGCGTGGAGGTCGAGATGCTCGTGCCGGCGCCCGGCGACGACGACCCCCGCTGGTCGCTCGAGCTCGGCGGCGGAGCGCTCATGGACCTCGGCTGCTACGGCCTGCGGACGCTGCGGGAGCTCGCGCCGCTCGTCGGCGGCGAGCCGGTCGTCACGGGCGCCCGCGCCGTCGAGCACCCCGACCACCCGGGTGTCGACGCCGAGCTCGTCGCGGACCTCGCCCTCCCCTCCGGCGCCACGGCGGTCGTGCGCAGCCGCATGGGCGGCGACGACGTCGTCTTCTCCTGCCGCCTCGTCGGCAGCCGCGGGGAGGCGACCGCACCCTGCTTCGTCAAGCCGCAGTGGGACGACCGGGTCGTCGTCCGCGTCGGCGACGACGAGCGCACCGAGCACCTCGGGACGCGCTCGTCCTACGACCACCAGCTCGACGCGCTGGCGCGGCTGCTGCGGGAGGGGCCCTCCGCGCAGGACCCCGACCTCGGCGCCGACGACGCCGTGGCGACGATGGAGCTCGTCGACGCCTGCTACGCGGCGGCGGGCCTCGGGACCCGGCCGGCCGTGCTCTGACGCGAGCCACCGCCCCCAGCCCCCGTCCCCAGCGCCCGTCCCCGGCCCCCGCGCCCGACCGGCCTCGTCGTCCGGGGCGCCCGGGGCGGGGCTACCGTCCTCCCGTCGCGCCAGGACGACGTCCCGGCCCGGGCCGCACGAGAGGACACCCCGCCATGAGCGCTCCCACCACCACCTCCTCCGGCGCCGCGTCGCCCGACCGCGCCCCGCGCCCGGTGTGGTTCACCGCGGACGACTGCCGCCTCGAGGACTTCCGGGCCCTCGTCGAGGTCGAGACCGACCTGGGCGCCTACCCGTACGCCGACGACGTCGAGCAGGGCGTCCTCGTCTACGGGCCGCGGCTGGCCGAGCACGTGGGCACCCCGGAGGGCCGCCGCGACGTGCAGGCCGAGCTGGCGCGGGCGCTCTCGGAGGGGCCCGGGATCGTCGTCCTGCGCGGCGCCGTGCCGCCGGACGTCGTCGACCGGGCCACCGAGGTCTTCACGGCGATGATCGCCGACCAGCACGCGGCCGGCGTCGCGGGCGGCGACCACTTCGCCAAGCCCGGCGCCAACGACCGCGTGTGGGGCGCGGCGGACAAGCTCGCCGTCCGCGACCCCGAGGTCTTCGCCGACTACTACGCGAGCGACGCGCTCGCGCTCGTGTGCGAGGCCTGGCTCGGCCGCGGCTACCAGGTGACGAGCCAGGTCAACGTCGTGAACCCCGGCGGGCAGGCGCAGACGGCGCACCGCGACTACCACCTCGGCTTCATGTCGCAGGAGCAGGCGCTGGCCTACCCCGCGCACGTGCACGCGCTGTCGCCGCTCATGACGCTGCAGGGCGCCGTCGCCCACTGCGACATGCCCGTCGAGACGGGTCCGACGCTCTACCTCCCGCACTCCCACAAGCACCCGGCCGGCTACGTCGCGTTCCACCAGCCGGAGTTCCGCGCGTACTTCGACGACCACCGCGTGCAGCTGCCGCTGGAGAAGGGCGACGCGGCCTTCTTCAACCCGGCGGTCTTCCACGGCGCCGGCACGAACCGGACGACCGACGTGCGCCGGATGGCGAACCTGCTGCAGGTCTCCTCCGCCTTCGGGCGGGCGATGGAGTCGGTGGACCGCACGGCCATGAGCGAGGCCCTCTTCCCGGTCCTCGTCCGCCGCTGGGCCGAGGGCGAGGACGAGCGCGCGCTGCGCAACGTCGTCGCGGCGTCGTCGGAGGGCTACGCCTTCCCGACCAACCTCGACGCCGACCAGCCGGTCGGAGGGATGGCCCCGCAGAGCCAGGCCGGGCTCGTGCTTAGGGCCCTCGAGGAGGGCTGGGACGTCGAGCGGGTCGTCGACGCGCTGCGCGCGCAGGACGCCCGGCGTCCCTCGCACCCCCGCCCCTGAGACGGGGCGTCCCCGGCCTCAGGCCGTCTCGAGGCGGTAGCCGCGCTTGACGACGGTGCGGACGACGCCGTCGGGCAGCACGGCCCGCACGCGGCCGACGGCGACGTCGACGGCGTGGTCGTCGACGGCGGACGGCAGCGCCGCGAGCAGGTCGGCGCGGGCGACGACGACGCCGCCCGCCGCCGCGAGCCGGGTGAGGACGGCGAGGGGCCCCGGCGCCAGCTCGAGCACGCGGCCGTCGAGCACGGCCGCGCGAGCGCGGACGACGAGCTCGCCGGCGGACGTCGTCACCCGCGCCCGCGGCTCGGCGACGAGGTGGTCGGAGAGCTCGCGCATGAGCGCCCCGAGCCGCCAGCGGGCGGGCACGAGCGGCTCGACACCGGCGGCGCGCAGCGGCGCGGCCGTGACGTCGCCCACCGCGCAGGCGAGGACGCCG
>NZ_JABEMA010000187.1 GCF_013004605.1 Pseudokineococcus marinus | reverse complement strand
CCCGAAAGGCCCGCAGCCGGTCTTAATACACCTGGAACAACAGCACCCCACCCACTGGCGAGCAAGGCACCTGAACGCCCCCCACCACCCAAACCAGGCAGCAAGACACTTGACCAGAACCACGCGATACCAGACCCACCACAACGGCAGACCCAGCAACACCAGCCCAGCCCACAAAAAATGGCATTCGACTTCGGTACGCTGTTGAGTTCTCAAGAAGCAGACCCGCCAGGAGCGCCGGTGGAGACCACCTGCGCCTCCCTGGAGGCAACCGCTCGAACCTAGACCCCCGGGTCTCAGGCCGTCAACCACCGAGGTGGTCCGGCCAGACCCGGCTTCCCGGTCCCTTGCGGCGACGTGAACGTTACCCCACGGCAGGGGGTCGTCCAAACCGCCGCCCGTGGCTCCCCGACGCCCCCGTCGGTCAGCCGGCGTCCAGGAAGGTGCGCGCCCTCGACGTGACGACGACGGTGAGCGGGCCCCCAGCCACCCGCGCTCCCGGAAGGAGGCCGAGCACGGGCACGTCGACCCTCGCCACGAGCTGGACCTGGGCCGTCCGGCCGTCGGGCGTGCCCGTCCCCGGGCCGAGGACGACGCCGTCGAGGTCGTCCCAGGCAGCTCTGCGGCGCAGGTGGTCCTCGGCAGCCGCCCGTACCGCGGCGTCCGTCAGCGGCACCCCCCGCGACAGGCCGTCCTGCCCGTAGTAGGCGGCCTCGTCCACGGCGTCTGCGGCGTCCGCCGCGGCGGCGTCCGCGGCGGCCCACACCCGCTTGCGCTCGAGGTGCACCGCGGAGGCGGCGGTGACGACGAGGACGACGACGAGCGCGAGGACGGCGTAGCCGATCACGAGCAGGGCCACCTGCCCCTCCTCCGCCCGGTCGCCTGCGCTGCCGACGCCCCGGCGAGGGACGGTCGCCCCGCCGCTCACGGCGCCCCCGCGAAGCGGTCTCCGGCAGCGGTGCCGGTGGCCTCGACGGGCACGCGCGCGGGCACCATCGCTGCCAGGAGCGCGGGGACGCCCGGGAGCACCACCTCGAGCCGCACCGTCGTGCGCACGAGGGACCCGCCCGCACCGCAGGGGTCGACGTCGCAGCGCACGTCCAAGCGCGCCGAGGCGGGATCCACCCCCTGGTCCTCCAGCGCGAGAGCGACCACCGCCTCGGCGTCGGCGCGGGCCGCTGACGGCGTCGAGGCCGACGCGGAGGCGATGACGCGGGCGGCCTCGCGCGCACCGGCCTCGGCCCCGAAGGCCCCGGCCTGCAGCTGGGCCACGGCGATCACGAGGTACACCACCGGCACGAGCAGGAGGACGCCGAGGCCGACGAACTCCACGACGGCGCTCCCGCGGTCGGCGTCGCGCCGCAGGTCGCGGACGCGCCCCCGGACGCCGACGAGCCTCTCCGGCTCGACCGCCCTCACGCGCCGCCGCCCTCGACGACCAGCCCCCTGCCGGTGAGGTCGAGCACGTCCCCCACCCCCACCAGCCCGGCGACCGGCAGCGGAGCCCGCACGCGCACCTCCACGAGCTCGCGCCCGCCGACGGCGCGCACGGTCGCGCGGACGTCGCGCGCGTACGCCGGGGACAGGGCCGCGGTGAGCAGCTCGCGGGTGCGCTCGGCACCGTCCTCCGGGGTGCGGTCGGCCAGGGCGCCGTACCGGGCCCCCTCGGCGGCGCAGTCCACGACCGTCGCGCGCACGTGCAGGACGACAGCGAGCTGCACGACCCCGACCAGCACGAGCGTCAGGAGCGCGGAGACGAGCGCGAAGTCGACGACGGCGGACCCGCGGTCGGCCCGCGTCGCCGCGGTCAGCCGCCGGCGAGGACCCGGTCCATCGCCGTGGTGAAGACCTGCGCCAGGCGAGGACCGGCCACGGCCCACAGCGCCACGACGAGCCCCGCGGTCATGAGGGTGACCATCACCCAGCCGGGCACGTCCCCGCGGTCGTCGCCGCGCAGGCGCGCGATGCGGCGGGCCAGGCCACGGCCCAGGGCGGCGGCGGCTCGAGCCGCCCTCGTCGTCGTGCTCGTGCTCATGCGGTGCTCCGTCTCGGTCGGTCGCGTGGGGCGGGTGGGTCGGGTCGGCGAGGTCGGCCGGGGAGCCGGCTCGGTGGTGGGCCGTCGGGTCGGCCCGGTCGGTGCCGGAGGAGGGGTGTGGTGCGCAGCCGTCGCGGGAGCGGCACAGCTGTCCCGCGGGTCGCGCGGCCGGGGCGAGCGGCGAGGCCGGACGGGGGCGCGCGGTCGGGGACGGCGGTCCGGAGGGCGCCGGGACTGCGAGGCCACCCCGGCGCACGTCGGCAGCCGGGGTCACAGGTCGAGCCTCAGGACGGCCAGTCCCGGGAAGACCGCGAAGACGACGGTGATGGGCAGCACGAGGAAGACGACCGGCACCATCATCGCGATCTCCTTGCGGCCGCCGCTCTCGAGCAGCGCCCGGCGACCCTCGTCGCGGACGTCCTGGGCCTGGGCGCGCAGGACGTCGGCGAGCGGCGTCCCGCGCTCGACCGCGACGGCGACCCCGTCGACGAAGCGCGCCAGGCTGGGGAGGCTGGTCCGGTCGGCCAGTCCCTGCAGCGCCTGCACCAGCGAGGCGCCCGCACGGGCCTCGGCCAGCGTCCGCCGCAGCTCGCCCGACAGCTCGCCGGCGCACGTGCGCGAGACGCGCTCGAGGGCGCCGACCGCCCCCTCGCCCGCCCCCACGGACAGGGCCAGGAGCTCGGCCACGGTCGGGAACTCCGCCGTCATGCGCTCCTCGCGCCGCCGGACGGCGCGCGTCAGCCACCAGTCGCGGGCGAGGACGCCGGCTGCGCCCCCCAGGAGGACGAGGAGCGCCAGGGGCACGACGGCGACGCCCCGCGCGCTCGCCACCGCGCCCGCCAGCAGCGCACCCGCGACCAGTCCTCCCGCGCCCCAGACGACCTGCTGGGCGCGGAAGTCCTCCACGGAGGTGGTCGCCCCCAGCTGGTCCAGGCGGGTCCGCACGCCCGCGCGGCCGCCGAGCACCCGCTCGATGCCGCGCACGGCGTCGGCCATGACCGGGGCGAGCATCCGCTCCACCGCCGCCAACGGCCCGGCGGGCGCCTCGGGCCGCAGCAACCGCGACGGTGGCACGGCGTCGCGCACGTAGGGGGCGACGCGGTCCTCGAGGGAGACCCGTCGGAGCAGGGGCAGGCGCACGAGCGCCAGCCACAGGCCGAGGCCCGCCACCAGGCCCAGTCCCGCGCCGGCCCACGACCACGGCGCCGCCGTCGCGGGCGCGACGGCCACGAGCGCCGCCGTCACCGCAGCACCCTCTCCTCGTCGGGCAGGCGCCCGAGACGGACCATGAGGCGGTAGGCGACGACGGAGGCGGCGCCGCCGCACGCGAGGACGACGGCGCCCGCCGCGCTGTCGTAGGCGTCGACGGCCTCGGGCCGGGTCGCGAGCAGCGCGAGCACCACCCACGGGGCGGCCACGGCGAGGCGGGCGCCGTTGACCGTCCAGCTCTGCCGCGCCTCGAGCTCCGAGCGGGTGCGGGCGTCCTCCCTCAGGAAGGTGGACAGCGTGCGGAGGAGGCGACCCAGGTCGCTGCCGCCCACCTCGCGCGTGAGGCGCAGGGACTCGACGATGCGGTCCGCGACGGGGTCGGCGAGCGCCTCCTTCAGCCGGTCGAGGCAGTCGCCGAAGCGGCCCGTGGCCCGGTGGTCCTCCGCGAAGGCCGCGAAGGCGGGCCGCAGCTCGACCGGCCCGCGCACCGACAGCTGCGCCAGCGCCTCGGGCAGCGACAGCCCCGCGCGGATGCCCGAGGTCAGGTGGTCGACCGCCTCGGGCCACTGCTCCCGCGTGCTCGTGCGCCGGGCGCGGGCCCGGGAGCGGACGACGGCGCGCGGCCCCGCAGCGGCGATGAGCCCGAAGGCGGTGGCGACGACGGGCGACCCCGCGACGAGGAGCACCGCCGTCGCCACGACGAGCCCGACCACCGCGGCGGCCACGACGAGCGCCCCCGGCCCGACACCGGCCATGTCGGCCTGCACGAGCTCGTCGCGCAGGGCGGCCGCGCGGCGCGAGGGGCGGCGCGGGGCCGCCGCACCGGCCGTCGGCACCCAGCAGGACCACCAGACGCAGAAGAGGCCGGCGCCGGCCGCGAGGCCCACGAGCGCGCCCACGTCAGCCGCCGCCCAGCAGGGCCCGGAGGTCGTGCCCCGCCCGCTCGAAGCGGTCCTCGTGAGGGGGGAACCCGTCGGCCCGCACGAGGTCGCCGGCGGCCGTCGTGAAGACGTCAGCCACCTCGACGACGCCGTCCTCGACGCGCCCGGGCACCGCGACCACCTCGCGGACGCGGCGACGGCCGTCCCGGTCGAGGGCCACGTGGACGACGAGGTCGACGCTGCTCGCCACGGTCGGGACGACGAAGCGGCTGCTGACGTTCTCCCCCGCCAGCAGCGGCAGGGTGCACATCTTGGCGACCGCGTCGCGAGCGCTGTTGGCGTGCACGCTGGCCATCCCGGGCAGCCCGGAGTTGAGGGCGATGAGCAGGTCGAGGCTCTCCTCCTGCCGGACCTCCCCGACGACGAGGCGGTCGGGGCGCATGCGCAGCGCCTCCTTGACGAGGCGCCGCAGCGGGATCTCGCCGGTGCCCTCCAGGCCCGGCTGGCGGCACTGCAGCCCCACGCAGTCGCGCAGCGGCACCTTGAGCTCGAAGACCTCCTCGCACGTGATGACGCGCGAGCGCGGCGGGATGGCGGCCGCCAGGCAGTTGAGCATCGTCGTCTTGCCCGCCTGCGTGCCCCCGGACACGAGCACGTTGAGGCCCGCGGACACCGCGGCCTCGAGGAAGGCCGCGGCGCGCGCGGTCAGCGTCCCGAGGGCGACGAGGTCGTCCAGGCGGTCCGCCCGGACGACGAACTTGCGGATGTTGACGGCCCAGTGCTCGCGCGTGACGTCGGGGATGACGACGTGCAGGCGGCTGCCGTCGGGGAGGCTCGCGTCGACGAAGGGCGAGCTGAGGTCGACGCGACGCCCCGAGGTCTTGAGCATG
Source organism: Pseudokineococcus marinus (assembly GCF_013004605.1). Taxonomy (GTDB): domain Bacteria; phylum Actinomycetota; class Actinomycetes; order Actinomycetales; family Quadrisphaeraceae; genus Pseudokineococcus; species Pseudokineococcus marinus. Next base: position 1,166 of record NZ_JABEMA010000187.1, on the reverse strand, counting down.
CGCTCCACCAGGTCGGCGACCTTCTCGGCCGTGAGGATCGTCGTCGTCAGCTCCGGCCGCCCGCCGCGCGCGACGAAGACCTTGCCCGGCTCGTTGATCCAGATCTCCTCGACCTCCGGGTCGTCGAGGTGCTCCTGCAGCGGTCCGAGCCCGCCGACGGCGTCGAGCACGCGCTTGACGACGCCCGTCTGCTCCGGCAGGCGGGGCAGCGTCCCCAGGAGGGACCTCTCGTCGTAGTCGGCGACCACGTCCTCGACGAGCGAGCGCAGGACGCCGGGCTCGCGGGCGGGGTCGACGCCTCGCCGGCGGACCAGCTCGCGCACCTCGTCCTCGACGATGGCGACCGCGTCCACCTCGGACCCCCCTCCTCCGCCCCGGCTCCGCACCGGGTGCTGCTGCGCGTGGCGGGACGGCGTGCGTGAGGCCCCCCGCGACCCTCCTCGTCACGCTAGGCAGACGGGGCGTCCCCGTGCGGGCGGTCCACATCCCCCGTTGTGGTGACAGCGCGTGACGGACGGGGCGTGCGGGGCCTGTGGACGGTCTCGGCGAGCGGCCAGAGCGCCGAGCAGGCTGCCGGGGTGGACCACGGCCCCCTGCGCCTGACGCTCGTCGACGACGCAGCCGCCCTCCGTCGGGCCGAGGTCGAGGTCGACCTGCCCGGCACCGGCGCGCCCCTCCGCGTCGCCGACGTCGCCGAGGAGCTGGGGGCCCACCTCGGCGCGTCACCCGCCGCCGGCGGCCGGTGGTGGTGCGAGGGCCGTCCGCTGCTGACGGGCGCCGCGCTCGGGGCGCCGCCGCTCGTCCAGGGCGCCGTGCTCGTCCGCCGCCCGGGCGAGGCCTCGCGGCCCGGCGCGGGCGGACGGGGGGACGAGCCGTCCCGCACGGGCCCTGGTCGGGGGGCCGGCGTCCTCCACCTGCACGTCGTGGCGGGCCCGGACGCCGGCCTGGTCGTCCCGCTCCCCCCGGGCCGCCACGTCCTGGGCCGGGGAGCCGGGGCCGACGTCCGGCTCGACGACCCCCGCCTGTCGCGTCGCCACCTGCGGCTGGACGTCGACCGCCGCGGGGCGCTGGTGACGGACCTCGGCTCGGCCAACGGGACGCTCGTCGACGGGGTCCGCCCCGGCGCGGGCGGCCTGGCCGCCGGGACGGGAGCCCGCGTCGCGGCC
>NZ_JABEMA010000186.1 GCF_013004605.1 Pseudokineococcus marinus | reverse complement strand
CGGGCGGGCGGGCGGCGGAGGACGTCGGCGTCACGGCCGCCGATGCTAGGCGCCGCCGCCGACGGCGGGGCCGACCGGCGGCCGCGCGCCGGTCCGGGCGTCAGAGCAGGTCGCCGCGCCCCTTGGCCCGCAGCGCCTCGACGACGCCCTTGACCTCCTGCGCGCGGGCGCGCGTCGTCACGAGCACGGCGTCGTCGGTGTCGACGACGACGACGTCGTCCAGGCCGATGACGGCGACGGTCCGCTGCCCCCGCGGCACCACGACGCCGGTCGAGTCCTGGACGACGACCGACTCCATGTCGCCGAGGACCCGCAGCGACGAGCCGTCGAGGTCGGGCACGAGCGAGGCGAGGGCGTCCCAGTCGCCGACGTCGTCCCAGGAGAAGGAGCCCTTGACGACGGCGACGCCCCCGGCGGCCGCCACGGGCTCGGCGATGGCGTGGTCGATGGCGATCTTCGTGAGGGTGGGCCACACCCGCTCGACGACGTCCGCCGCCTTGTGCGCGGGCAGGTCCTCGTGCGCCTCCGCGAGCTCGAGCAGGCCCGCGTGCAGCTGCGGCAGCTGCGCCTGCAGGTGCCCGAGCAGGACGTCCGCCCGGGCCACGAACATGCCCGCGTTCCACCGGTGGTCGCCGCCGGCGACGTAGCGCTCGGCCGTCGCGGCGTCCGGCTTCTCGGTGAAGCCGGTGGCGCGGACCGCGTCCGGGGCGCCCTCGACGTCGAGCGGCTCCCCCGTGCGGACGTAGCCGAAGCCGGTGGCCGCCGAGGTCGGCTGGATGCCGATGGTGACGACGTGACCCTCCTGCGCGACGGCGACCGCCTGGCGCACGGCGCCGCCGAAGGCCCGTGCGTCGGGGATGAGGTGGTCGGCGGCGAAGGAGCCCACGACGGCCTCGGGGTCGCGTCGGGCCACCACGGCCGCCGCGAGGCCGATGGCCGCCATGGAGTCGCGCGGCGAGGGCTCGAGGAGGAGGTTGCCGCGCTCCAGCTGCGGCAGCTGCCCGCGCACGGCGCCCGCGTGCACCTCGCCGGTGACGAGCAGGAGCCGCTCGGGGGTGGCGAGGGGCACCAGCCGGTCCCACGTGGACTGCACGAGCGTGCGGCCCGACGACGTGAGGTCGTGGAGGAACTTCGGCGCCCCGGCGCGCGAGAGCGGCCACAGGCGCGTGCCCGACCCGCCGGCGGGCACGACGGCCCAGAAGTGGTCCAGGGAGGCGCCCTTGCTCGACGCGGGGCTCGGCATGGGCTCACGATGGCACGGCGCCGGTGAGCGGTGCGTCACAGCGGCCGGGTCCGCGCCCGCCCGGGTGCCGAGCCACCCGGGCGGCTCCGTACGATGTGTCCCGGCTGGGTGGCGAGGAGGACCTCGCGACACCGGCCCCCGGGGAGCCGCTCGGCCCCCCGCGCCGAGACGTCCTCCGAGGAGCCAGCCGTGGCGACCGAGACAAGCACCCGGTCGGTGGTGCCGCAGGGCACGCTGTACCGGGGCCGCGAGGGCATGTGGTCCTGGGTCGCCCACCGGATCACCGGCCTGCTCATCTTCGTCTTCCTGCTCGTGCACGTGCTCGACACCTCGCTCGTGCGCGTGGCCCCGGAGGCGTACAACGCGGTCATCGAGACCTACAAGAACCCCGTGGTCGGCCTCGGGGAGGCGGGCCTCGTGGGCGCCGTCCTCTTCCACGCCTTCAACGGCATCCGCGTGATGCTCGTCGACTTCTGGTCCCAGGGGCCGCGGTTCCACCGGCAGATGCTCTGGGCCGTCGGTGCCCTGTGGGTGCTGCTCATGGTGCCGTTCCTGGTCCGCCACCTCTCCAACGTCTTCGGAGGCTGACCGTGGCCGCTCCCTCGCTCGAGGCCCCGCGCTCGACGCCGTACCGGCGCTCGACGTCCCGGCGCTCGAACTACGAGATGTACAGCTGGCTCTTCATGCGGCTGTCGGGCGCCGTGCTCGTCGTGCTCGTCATCGGGCACCTCTTCGTCAACCTCATGGTCGGCGACGGCATCAGCGGCCTCGACTTCGGCTTCGTCGCCGGCAAGTGGGCGAGCCCCTTCTGGCAGGTCTGGGACCTCGCCATGCTGTGGCTCGCGATGATCCACGGCAGCAACGGCGTCCGGACGATCATCAACGACTACGCGCAGCGCGACATGACGCGCATCGTGCTGAAGACGCTCGTGCTCGTGGCGCTCGTCTTCACCGTCGTCCTCGGCACGCTCGTCATCTTCACCTTCGAGCCGTGCCCGGTCGGCCCCGACGGCGCCTTCCTCGAGGGCGTCCCGTCGTTCTGCACGAGCTGACCCACCGCACCCGCCAGAGGAGACCCGCCGCCCCATGAGCAGCACCGACAGCGAGGCCGTCGAGGCCGCCGCGGACCGCAACGACGAGCAGGTCGACGGCGACGGCCGCCCCCACGGGAGGGCGGGCGAGAGCGCGTCCGCCGACGGCGGCCAGCTCGGCGCGATCCCCCGCTTCGACGTCACGCTGCGCATCCGCCGGTACAGCGCCGAGGACGCGGAGGACGGGAAGCCCGCCGAGGCCCGGTGGCAGGAGTTCACCGTCACCGTCAACGGCACCGACCGCGTGCTCGACGCCCTCCACAAGATCAAGTGGGAGCAGGACGGCTCGCTGACCTTCCGCCGCTCCTGCGCGCACGGCGTCTGCGGCTCCGACGCCATGCGCATCAACGGCGTCAACCGGCTCGCGTGCAAGGTCCTCGTCAAGGACGTCAACCCCGACAAGCCCATCACGGTCGAGCCCATCAAGGGCCTGCCCGTCGAGAAGGACCTCGTCGTGGACATGGAGCCGTTCTTCCAGTCCTACCGCGAGGTCATGCCCTTCCTCATCACCTCCGGCCACGAGCCGACGCGCGAGCGGAAGCAGAGCCAGGAGGAGCGCGCCCGCTTCGACGACACCACGAAGTGCATCCTCTGCGCCGCCTGCACGTCCTCGTGCCCGGTGTTCTGGACGGACGGCCAGTACTTCGGCCCCGCCGCCATCGTCAACGCGCACCGCTTCATCTTCGACAGCCGTGACGAGGGCGCCGACGTGCGCCTCGAGGTCCTCAACGACCGCGAGGGGGTGTGGCGCTGCCGCACCACCTTCAACTGCTCCGAGGCCTGCCCGCGCGGCATCCAGGTCACCAAGGCGATCCACGAGGTCAAGCGGGCGCTGCTCACGCGCAGCGTCTGACCCGCTCGCCCGACGCACGACGGCCCGGCCCCCCGCGGGGGCCGGGCCGTCGTGCGTCGTGGGTCCCTCCCGTCCCGGGCCCGGAGGGGCGACCGGGCCGGGGCCGTGGGTGCCCGCCGCGGTCGTGCCCGCCGCGGTCGTGCCCGCCGCGGTCGTGCCCGCCGCGGTCGTGCCGGACGGGTCCTGTCAGTCGCGGTCGCGCAGGCCGTGCACGACGGCGCGCACCGCGCCCGTCGTCATGGTCACGAGGCCGGCGCCCACGACGCCGAGCAGGGCGCCCGCCGCGAGCGTCGTGCGGTCCGTCGTGCGCTGGTCGAAGGCCACGGCCGTGCGCGGGCGCGGGCCGGCGGGGACGTCGAGGTCCTCGCGCACGGCCGTGCCCACGGCGCCGGGGCGCGCGAGGACGTGGCTGCCGCTGTCGTCGGCGGCCGTCGCGCCCCAGGCGGCGGCGACGAGCGTGACCCGCGCCAGCAGGCCGAGCCAGACGAGGACCGCGCCGAGGGTGGCGCTGGCGGCGACGACCGGGTTGCCGCCACCGACGAAGCGCAGGAGCGCACCGCCGACGGTGGTCACGAGGGCGAGCGCCACGCCGCCGACCACCGCACCCCGCCGCAGGTCGCGCAGCGGCGCCGGCACCTGGGCGAGCACGCGGAAGAGCAGGAGGAAGACCCCCGTGTAGACGGCGGCGGCCACGGCGAAGCCCGCCACCGCCAGGCCGAGGGCCCCGAGCGCCGAGCCCTGGAGGTCGAGCAGGCGCAGCAGGGGGCCGCCGGCGGCGCCGAGGAGCGCGGCGGCGGACCCCGCGACGAGGACGGACAGCCCGAGCGTCAGCAGGACGAGGAGGTCGCGGAGCTTCTTGGCGACGACGGGCCGCCGGTCGGGCTCGAGCGTGAAGACCTCGCGGATGCCCTCGCGCAGGGCGTCGAGCCAGCCGAGGCCCGCGACGAGCGCGACCACGAGCGCGACGAGGCCGGTCGTGGACAGCACCGGGGCGTCGAGCAGGGTGCTCGGGTCGAGCAGCCCCTCGCTGTCCGACGTCGCCAGCAGGCTGGGCACGGTCTGGTTGATCTGGTCGTAGACCCGGGCCTGCAGGTCGGGCCGCGAACCGAAGACGAGTCCGAGCACCGACACGGCGACGACGAGCACCGACGCGAGCGAGAAGAGCCCGACGAAGGCGACGCCGCCGGCGAGGACGTTGCCGCGGTGGGAGCTGTAGTGCAGGTACGCGCGCACAGGGCGCAGGCCCGTCAGGCGGGCCACGAGCCCGGGGGCCTGCTCGTCGCCGGCCCCGCTCACGCCGCGCCGCCGGCGAGGGCGAAGCGGCGGTCGGGGCGCCAGACGCCGTCGACGCCGTGCCGGTACAGCCAGAACGCGTCCACGGGGAACACCACCTCGTAGTCGGACAGCTCGTCGAGGGCGCGGTCGAGCGACGCGGCGTCGACGTGGTGGGCGACGGTGACGTGCGGGTGGTAGGCGAACTCGACGTCCCGGGCCAGCGGCCCGCACCGGACGGCCGCCTCGAGGACCTCGCACGAGGAGACGCCCTCGGCCACCTGGACGAAGACGACCGGCGACACCGGGCGGAAGGTCCCCGCGCCGCGCAGGCGCATGGTGAAGGGCGCGGTGCACCTCGCCGCCCCCTCGAGGTGGGCGACGACGCCGTCGACGTCGACGACCGGCACGGGGGTCGGCGGCAGCAGCGTCACGTGGGCGGGGACGGCGTCGGCCATCGGGTCGCCGAAGCCTCGTCGACGCTCGCGCAGCTCCGCGGCGTGCGGCTCGGGCACGGCGACGGCGACGCCGACGGTCACGACACCGTCGGACGCGGGCACGAGGGGCAGCCCCATCGTCGCGTCGGGGAGGGCGCCGTCCCCGCCAGCCCCGTCGCCGCCCGCCCCGTGCCCGCCCGCGCTGTCCTCGCCCGCCCTGGGCCCGGACGCGGCGCTCACCCGGTCGTGGCCGGCGGCAGGAGGCCCAGCCGGTCGTGGGCGCGGGCGAGGACGTCGCCGGCGACGGCGCGGGCCCGCTCGGCGCCGCGCGCGAGCACGGCGTCGAGCTCGGCCGGGTCGTCGAGGAGCGCGAGGGTGCGCTCGCGCACGGGCGAGAGGGCCTCGACGACGACGTCCGCGACCTCCTTCTTGAGGTCGCCGTAGCCCCGGCCGGCGAAGCGCGCCTCGAGCTCGGGCACGTCGACGCCCGACAGGGCGCTGTGGACGGCGAGGAGGTTGGACACGCCCGGCTTGGCCGCCGGGTCGTAGACGACCTCCCGACCGGTGTCCGTGACCGCCGAGCGGATCTTCTTGGCGACGACCTTCGGCTCGTCGAGCAGGTCGATGAGACCGGCGGCGCTGGCGGCGCTCTTGCTCATCTTCGCCGTCGGGTCCTGCAGGTCGGCGATCCTCGCCGTCCGCGGCGGGATGTACGCCTGCGGGAGGGTGAACGTGGGGCCGTAGCGGGCGTTGAAGCGGCCGGCCAGGTCGCGGGCCAGCTCGAGGTGCTGGCGCTGGTCGTCGCCGACGGGGACCTGGTCGGTGTCGTAGAGGAGGATGTCGGCGGCCATGAGCACCGGGTAGGTGAACAGGCCGACGTTCGCCGTCTCGGCGCCCGCGCGCTGGGACTTGTCCTTGAACTGCGTCATCCGGCTCGCCTCGCCGAAGCCGGTGAGGCAGGACAGCACCCAGGCGAGCTGCGCGTGCTCGGGGACGTGGCTCTGCACGAAGAGCGAGGCCCGCTCGGGGTCGACGCCCGCGGCCAGGTACTGCGCCGCCGTGCGCCGGGTGCGCGTCCGCAGCGTCGCCGGGTCCACCTGGACCGTCAGCGCGTGCAGGTCGACGACGCAGTACAGCGCGTCGTGGGTCTCCTGCAGCGCCACCCACTGGCGCAGGGCCCCGAGGTAGTTGCCGAGGTGGAGCGAGTCCGACGTCGGCTGCATCCCCGAGAGGATGCGCGGGCGGTGCGGGGCCGCGCCGGCCTCGGCGGGCTCGCCGTCGGCCCGCGTGCTGGCGGCGGGCCGGTCGGGCGCGGTGGTCGCGGCGGTCG
>NZ_JABEMA010000185.1 GCF_013004605.1 Pseudokineococcus marinus | reverse complement strand
CACCCAGGAGCCGGACCTCGACGGGGCGGGCGCCGCCGTCGAGGAGACGGCGCCCGCGCCGTCGGCGTCGCCGGGGGAGGCCCCGGCGCCGGAGGCGTCCGACGAGCCGGCGTCCGACGAGCCGGTGCCGGGCGACCGCTGACGCACGGCACGGGGCCCGCCGTCCGGCGGGCCCCGTGCCCCGGTGCGCCGCGCCGGGGGGCCCGGGTTTGACCCCCTCGCCGCGCCGTCCGTACTCTTGCCCCCGGCGCACCACCGGTGCGCCCAGCGCCGTGCGCGCCCCGAGCCCCCGCAGCCGCGGGGGAGCGGTCCCGGTCCGCCAGGTCCTCGCGACCGGGTGGCCGCGCCGGCCGCGACCGAGCAGCAGATGCAGCCGTTCCGCCGGTCCAGGACCGGTCGACGTCAGGAGAGTCCCGTGGTGTACGCGATCGTCCGCGCCGGTGGCCGGCAGGAGAAGGTGTCGGTGGGCAGCGAGCTGCTCATCGACCGGGTCGGCGGCGGCACCCCCGCGGCGGGCACCACGCTCCAGCTGGCGCCCCTCCTGCTCGTCGACGGCGCGACCGTCACGAGCGAGGCCTCCGCCCTGTCCGGCGTCACGGTGACCGCCGAGGTCGTCGACGAGGTCAAGGGCCCCAAGATCACGATCCTGCGGTACAAGAACAAGACGGGCTACCGCAAGCGCCAGGGCCACCGCCAGAAGCACACCCGGGTGCGCATCACCGCGATCGACAGCTGACGGGCGCGGCGGCCCCGCCGCCGCTCTCGCAGCAGCAGCACCGGCGCCCCCGCGGCGCCACCCCCCGACCCACCACCGGAGCCCACCACCGGGGCCCCTCGCCGACGGAGGCACAGCCATGGCACACAAGAAGGGCGCGAGCTCCAGCCGCAACGGCCGCGACTCGAACGCGCAGCGACTCGGCGTCAAGCGCTTCGGCGGCGAGCAGGTCACGGCCGGCTCGATCATCGTGCGCCAGCGCGGCACCCACTTCCACCCGGGCGACAACGTCGGCCGCGGCAAGGACGACACCCTCTTCGCCCTCACGCCCGGCGCGGTCCTCTTCGGCACCCGCCGCGGCCGTCGCACGGTCAACGTCGTGGCCCCCGCCGCGACCGAGGCCGTCGCCGACTGACACCAGCACCACCGCCGCCGGGCGCCCCACCGCAGCACCCAGAGCGGCGCCCCGACCACGGGGCCCGCCGGAGCCAGGAGGCCCCCGTGCCGATGTTCGTGGACCGCGTCGTCCTGCACGTGGCGGGCGGCAGCGGGGGGCACGGCTGCACGTCCGTCCACCGGGAGAAGTTCAAGCCCCTCGGCGGGCCCGACGGCGGCAACGGCGGCCGCGGCGGCAGCGTCCGCCTCGTCGTGGACGCGTCGACGACGACGCTGCTGGAGTACCACCACGCCCCGCACCGCGTCGCCGCCAACGGCCGCCCCGGCATGGGGTCGCACCGCCACGGCGCGGCGGGGGAGGACCTCGTCCTGCGCGTGCCGCCCGGCACGGTGGTCAAGGACGCGGCCGACGGCTCCCTGCTGGCCGACCTCGTGCACGTCGGCACCGACGTCGAGCTGGCCCCCGGCGGCGCCGGCGGCCTCGGCAACGCCGCCCTGGCGACCACCCGCCGCAAGGCGCCCGGCTTCGCGCTGCTCGGCGAGCCCGGCTGGTCGGGCGACGTGGTCCTCGAGCTGAAGTCGCTCGCCGACGTCGCCCTCGTGGGTTTCCCCAGCGCCGGCAAGTCCAGCCTCGTCGGTGCGCTGTCCGCCGCCAAGCCGAAGATCGCCGACTACCCCTTCACCACGCTGGTGCCCAACCTGGGCGTCGTCGTGGCCGGCGACGAGCGCTTCGTCGTCGCCGACGTGCCCGGGCTCGTCGAGGGCGCGAGCGAGGGCAAGGGGCTCGGCCTGCAGTTCCTGCGGCACGTCGAACGCACGGCCGCGATCGTCCACGTCCTCGACTGCGCGACGCTCGAGCCGGGCCGCGACCCGCTGAGCGACCTCGAGACCATCGAGGCCGAGCTGGCCCGCTACGCCGTGGACCTCACGGCCACGGGCGAGCCGGGGCTCCCGCTCGAGGAGCGGCCCGTGCTCGTCGTGCTCAACAAGGTCGACGTGCCCGAGGCGCGCGAGCTGGCCGACTTCGTGCGCCCCGAGCTGGAGGCGCGCGGCCACGAGGTGCTCGAGGTCTCGGCGGCCTCCCGCGAGGGGCTGCGCGAGCTGTCCTTCGCCATGGCCGCGCTCGTGCGCCGGGCCCGGGCCGCCGTCCCCGAGCCGGAGGCGCCCCGCGTCGTCCTGCGCCCGCGGGCCGTCGACGAGACCGGCTTCACGGTCACCCGCGAGGAGGCCGAGGACGCCACCGGCGGCGTGCGCTTCCGCGTGCTCGGGTCCAAGCCGGAGCGGTGGGTCCGTCAGACCGACTTCAGCAACGACGAGGCCGTCGGCTACCTCGCGGACCGCCTCGCGAAGCTCGGCGTCGAGGAGGAGCTCTTCGCGAAGGGGGCGGTCGCCGGCTCCGAGGTCGTCATCGGCGACGACCGCTCGGCGCGCGGCGCCGTCGTCTTCGACTGGGACCCGACCCTCGTCGGCGGCGCGGAGCTCCTCGGCGGTCGGCGGGGCGAGGACCCCCGGCTGCTGGGCGACGACCGTCCGACCCGCGGGGAGCGGCGGCGCCTGCAGGAGGAGCGCAAGGCCGCCCGCGCCACCACGCAGGCCGAGCTGGAGGCCGAGCGGCTCGCCGACCGCCGCGCCGAGCGCGCCGCGCGCGGCGACGGCTGAGCGTGGCCGCGAGCGCGCCGGGGGCCTCCGGCGGGCCGAGCGGCCCGGCGACGCCGGAGGGCGCCTCGTCCGTGCGGTCACGGGCCGACCTCGCCTCGGCGCGCCGCGTCGTCGTCAAGGTCGGCTCGTCGTCCCTCACGACGGCCGCGGGCGGGCTCGACGAAGGCCGGCTGGGCGCGCTCGTCGCCGCGGTGCAGGACGTGCGCGGGCGCGGCGCGGAGGTGGTGCTCGTGTCCTCGGGCGCCATCGCCGCCGGGCTCGCCCCGCTCGGCCTGGACCGTCGCCCCCGGGACCTCGCTACCCAGCAGGCCGCCGCGAGCGTCGGGCAGGGCCTGCTCGTCGCCGCCTACGAGCGCGCGCTCGGACGCTCCGGGACGCCGGTCGGGCAGGTGCTGCTCACGGCGGAGGACGTCGTGCGGCGCGGCCACTACCGCAACGCGCAGCGCACCCTCGAGCGGCTGCTCGGGCTCGGCGTCCTGCCGGTCGTCAACGAGAACGACACCGTGGCGACCGACGAGATCCGCTTCGGCGACAACGACCGGCTCGCCGCCCTCGTGGCGCACCTCGTGCGCGCCGACGCGCTCGTGCTGCTCTCGGACGTCGACGCGCTCCACGACGGCCCGCCCGGGCGCCCCGGCAGCCGGCGGGTGCCGCTCGTCGCGTCCGCCGCCGACCTGGCCGACGTCGTCGTCGGCGGCACCGGCGGCGCGGGCGTCGGCACCGGCGGCATGGCGACCAAGCTCGCCGCCGCGGGCATCGCCACCTCGTCCGGGGTGCCCGTGCTCCTGACGAGCGCGGCGCTGGCGGGCGAGGGCCTCGCGGGCGCGGACGTCGGCACGTGGTTCGCGGCCACGGGGCGCCGTCGCCGCACCCGGCTGCTGTGGCTGGCCCACGCCGCCCGGTCGCGCGGCGCGCTCGTCCTCGACGACGGCGCGGTGCGGGCCGTGCGCGACCGCGGCGCCTCCCTGCTGCCCGCGGGCGTGCGGGAGGTGCGCGGCGAGTTCGAGGCCGGGGACGCCGTCGACCTCGTCGACGGGACCGGCGCCGTGCTCGCGCGGGGCCTCGTCGGCTACGCCGCGGCGGAGGTGCCCGCCCTCCTCGGCCGCTCGACCACCGACCTGGCCCGCGACCTCGGGCCGGGCTGGGACCGCGTGCTCGTGCACCGCGACGACCTCGTGCTCGTCCCGGCGGCTCCCGGGTGAAGGTGGCGTCACCCTCGCCCCGGGGGTGCTCCTGGCGTGGAGGTGGCGCCACCTCCGCCCTCGGCGTCGCCGGGGGACCGGAGGATCAGGCGCCGCGGGCGGCGCGGGCGCGGACGGCGAGGACCGCGAGGGCGTAGGCCTCCTCGACGTCGTCCGCGCGCGAGGAGCGCTCACCGTCCGCGTCGCGGGTGCGCACGACGAAGGCGCCGTCCTCCGGCACCAGGCCCGCGAAGGTGTCGCCGAGCATCTCCCGCAGCTGGCCCTCGCGGGGCAGCCAGACGGCCTGCTCGGCCGCGACGGAGTCCAGGGCCCACTCGGTGGTGCCGTTGAAGCCGAGCACCCGGCCGGTCGCGTGGTCCTGGGCCTCCACGACCATCTCGGACAGGACGAACACGTCGTCGTCCATGCCGCGGTCGGTGATGACGAAGCGGTCGCCGGACGCGGGCTCCCACGCCACGCCGGACGTCGCCAGCGCGCGGGCGGTGGGGACGGAGATCACGGGTGCCTCCCGGGGTCGGTGTCCTCCCGATGCTGCGCCCCGGCGCCCGCGGGGCGCCACCGCGCGGCGGGTCGGGGCCCGGGGCCCTCCCGCATTGGCGCCCCGGGCTAGGGTCGAGCACGAGCCGGTGCCGCCGTGGCCGACGCCGGTGCGCGGAGGGCCACGACGGGGCGGCGACGGGGGTGCGCGGTGGACGGCTGGGGCGACCTGCAGTGGCTGCTCTGGGTGGGCCTGGCGCTGCTGCTGGGCGCCATCGAGGTCTCCTCGCTGGACTTCGTCTTCGGCATGATCGCCGCCGCGGCGCTCGTGGCCGCCCTGGTGGCCGCCCTCGGCGCCGACCTGCCCCTCCAGGTCATCAGCTTCGCCGTCGCCGCCGCGCTGCTGCTCGCCGTCGCCCGCCCCGCGGTGGTCCGCTGGGTCCGGCCGCGGCTGCCCGCCACCTCGACGGGGACGGACGCCAACGTGGGACGCCGCGCGGAGGTCCTCGAGCAGGTCACGGCCCGCGACGGCCGCGTGAAGCTCCGCGGCGAGGTGTGGTCCGCCCGCACCGACGGCGGCGCCCCGCTGCCCGTGGGCGTCGACGTCGAGGTCGTCCGCATCGAGGGCGCCACCGCCGTCGTGCGCGCCCTGCCCACCACCGACCCCGGGCCCGCCGCCGCCGGCCCGAGCGGCCCGACCAGCCCGAGCGCACCGAGCCCCTGGAGCCCCTCGTGATCGGCACCGTCGCCCTGTACGTCGTCCTCCTCCTCCTCGTCGTCTTCGTCGTCGCGACGGTGGTGAAGTCGGTGCGGATCGTGCCGCAGGCGAGCGCGGTCATCATCGAGCGGCTCGGCCGCTACTCGCGGACGCTGGACGCGGGCCTGCACTTCCTCGTCCCCTTCATCGACAAGCCGCGGGCGACGGTCGACCTGCGCGAGCAGGTCGTGTCCTTCCCGCCGCAGCCGGTCATCACCTCGGACAACCTCGTCGTCAGCATCGACTCGGTCATCTACTTCCAGCCCACGGACCCGAAGGCGGCGACCTACGAGATCGCCAACTACATCCAGGGCATCGAGCAGCTCACGGTCACGACCCTGCGCAACGTCGTCGGCTCGCTCGACCTCGAGCAGACGCTGACGAGCCGCGACCAGATCAACGGCCAGCTACGCGGCGTCCTCGACGAGGCGACCGGGCGCTGGGGCGTGCGCGTGAACCGCGTCGAGCTCAAGGCCATCGACCCGCCCGCCAGCGTGCAGGACTCGATGGAGAAGCAGATGCGCGCCGAGCGCGACCGTCGCGCCGCCATCCTCAACGCCGAGGGCGTCAAGCAGAGCCAGATCCTCACGGCCGAGGGCGACAAGCAGTCCTCCGTCCTGCGGGCGGAGGGGCAGGCGCAGGCCGCCATCCTCGAGGCCCAGGGCCGCTCCCGCGCCATCGTCGAGGTCTTCGCGGCCATCCACCGGGGCAACCCGACGCCGAGCCTGCTGGCCTACCAGTACCTGCAGACGCTGCCGCAGATCGCCCAGGGCGACGCCAACAAGGTCTGGATCGTCCCGAGCGAGCTCAACGACGCGCTCAAGGGCGTCGGCGACGTCCTGGGACGGCGCGACGGCGGGGGCCACGACGACGAGCCGCACGAGGTCGACGTCGAGGGCGTGGGCGGCGACCTCGACGCGCCGACGCTGGAGGACCCGGGCGAGGCGCTGCGCCGCGCCCGGGAGGAGGCGCAGGGGGCCACCCGCGAGGCGGCGGACAGCGAGTCGGCCACGCGCCGGGGGCGGCGCGTCCCCGACAGCGGCGGCGACGTGC
>NZ_JABEMA010000184.1 GCF_013004605.1 Pseudokineococcus marinus | reverse complement strand
CGGGCGCCCGCCCCGCGCCGCCGGCGCGACCTCAGTCCACCAGCGCCGCGGCGAAGGCCGCGCCCTCGCGGGTCGCCCCGCCGGAGACGTACGACGCGTGCCCGCCGGGGAGGGCCGGCTCGTAGCGGCCGCAGACGTCGTCGAGCGTCGCGCAGTAGTCGCGGGAGCGGCCCCTCAGCTCCGGCACGAGCTCGTCGAGCGACAGGCCGAGGCTCCCCAGCGGGTTGCCGAAGACGACCACCGCGGCGACGCGGTCGGCGTCCGCGGCGGGCACGGCCCGGCCGCCCTGGCGGCCGGACGCCCGCGCCGCCGCGAGGCTCACGACGGCGGCGCCGAGCGACATGCCGCCGACGACGAGCCGCGTGCCGGGGCACTCGTCGATCCGGCGCTGGACGTGGGCGGCGAGGTCCGCGGCGCCCTGCTCGACGCTCTCGCGGGTCTGCTCCGCGCTGTAGGCGACGGCGTGGGTCGTCGTCGTGCGGCCGGGCAGGGCGGCCGCCAGCTCCCGTGCGAAGGAGCGGCCGACGACGCCGAGGCCCGGGGCCTCGCCCGTCCCGCGCGCGACGACGACCTCGACGTCGGCGCAGGCGGACGGGGCGGCGGCGGCGGGGCGCCCGCCGACGCCTCCGGAGGCGAGCAGGCTCGCGGCCAGGGCGGCGGCCGCCACCAGGGCCGTCCGTCGCGAGCGCGGGACGACGGTCGGTCGGGAGACGGCAGGAGAGGGGTGCACCAGGACCTCGGGGGGTGTCGACCACGGAGGCACCGGACGGCGCCGATCGGACGATACGGCGCAGACCGGACGCACGTGTGCCTCTCCTGTGCCGCGGTCCCGACGGCGGCACCGGCACCGCGCACGCGTCATCAGACGGTGTCGGCTCCGCATCCCCCGGATCGACCGGCGCCGTGCGTGCGCGGCGTCAGGGACGGAGTCGGCGGGTCCGCCTGCCCCCTCGCACGACCACCGGGCTGGCGAGCCAGGCTCCCCACTCCTCGTCGCCCGCAGGGCAGACGCGCACTGCTCCGCATGACGGGCGTCGGCCAGGACCGTCTCCGGGCGGGTCAGACGGGACGCGGCCTGCCGAGCAGGGCGCCTGCGGCGGCGTGCCCTGCGTCGTCGCCGGTCGAGGGTCGGCTACTGAGACCGCTGCAGCCGCTCCAAGGCACCGCCACGCATCGGGTGAGCCTCCGCCCGGCCCCACCTGTGACAACAGCACCAATTGACTGCGGTGACGGTGCCCGGCGCGGACCATGGACGCATGGACACCCGCGAGGCACCTCCAGCTGGTCCACTCGCCGGCGCACCCGCGCCGCCAAGCGGCCGGCGGACGCTGCTGGCCGCGACAGTGGTCGTCGTGGCGGCGACCGCAGCCCTGGCGGCGAGCGTTCTCGTCCCGTACTTCGTCAACGACCTGCACGAGCTGCCGTTGGCCGAGGTCGCCAGCGGAGCGCACGACCCCAAGGACATGTGGCCCCCAGGAGCCGCCGGAGGTCTCCTTCAGCTCGCCGGCCTCCTCGCTGTCGTGGCGGTCCTGCCCGGGGCGGCCATCGGCGCGGCCCTGTCGGTCGCCGTGGTGCTCACGCACGCGCGCAGAACCCGCAGCCTTCGAGGCGTCGCCGTAGGTGTGGTGCTTCTCCTGCTCAGCGCCGCGCTGCTCGCCGGCTACGCGTCTCCGTTGGGCGCTGCGCTCGCGACATGGCGGCTGGACTGACCGCATACGGCCGAGACGTCTTTCGGTGAGCCAGGAGCCGACCGACTGCGGAAAGCCGTCGAGGGTCGTGCGTCTACCGGAGACGGTGCACTGAGCCGACGACGCCCACGTCCTGCTCGTCGAGGTGGATGACGACGACCTCCAGCTTGTCGACGTCCTTCAGCTCCTCAGGGAGGGGCACCGTCGACGACGTCGGCGCCAGGTCGGCAGTGCAGGCGCCATCGTTCCCACCGTCGTGCTCGGTCCACACCAGCAGCCGTCGTGGCTCCTCGAGCCGTGAACCCGTGACGACCTGCGGGCAGCTGCTGCTGCCCCACAGCTGCACCCGCACCGCGGTCGGCCGCCGTTCGACCGTCGTCTCGGTCGTCAGCACCTCCTGGACGGGGGTCTGCGTCGGCCCAGGCCGGCCGGTCACGGCTGGCTGCGGCGGTGGCTCGCTACGGGTGGGGACCGAGGCGTCCCACGTCGGTCGGGGAAGGCCCGAGTCCTGACTCGGGTCCTGGCCGCAGCCCGCGGCCATGAAGGTGAGAACCGCGGTGAGGCCGACCACGGCTGGAAGCGGGCGGCGACGCACGCCTGTACGACGGCGGCCGGCGTGGTGGAGGTTCCCACCGCTCGGAGGCACCCTGCATCAGAAGCACCCGCGAACACCGGGCGCCGGTCGTCGGTCGCAGCGACCGGCCCGCTGGCGGGCGGCTCGGCCTCGGGGGCAGCCCTCCCGCGATCACCGCGCGGCGCGGGCGATCCGCGCTCGGACCTCCTGGCTGATGTCCACATCGTGCGACAGGCTTCGGAGGTCGCCGGCCTCGACGCGCACGCCTCGTTCTCGGGCGTTGGTGGCCATCTGAGCCCAGTAGGAGGCTTCTTCTTCCTCGTAGGACGCGTGGTCTGGAGGCTCGTCAGGTCCGACCACCGTGCGGGCTGTGTCGGCCAGGTCCTCCAGGGACGTGTACGCCCAGATGTCGCTCGGGCCACTGGAGGACCAGCCCCGGTCGTCGAGCAGGGTCACCCGTCGTCCGTCTTCGAGCTCGAGCTCGAGCGAGGCGGAGATGGACATCTGGCGGTCAGCGTCGGGTGGAGTGCTCGACGGCTCGTCGACCTCGATGGACGTCACGAGCCTCTTCGCTGCGTGCATGGGCGCAGCGTCGCGCATCTCGCCGCTTCACGTGTGCCCGCACGCGTCGGCCATCACCGGTAGGACATCGCTGGCCGGACGACGTCCTGCTGTCGATCCTCTGCGGGATCCAGCCGAGCCCGTCGCAGGGACTCATCCGCGGCGGCCAGCGCGTGCGGCGTCCCGGTCGACGTCGACGTGCCCTGGAACGTCTTCGTGCGCACGTCCCTCGCGCCCTCGGTGGGTGAGGATGTCGTGATGCTGGCACCGACCTTGGACTCGCCGACGTGACGTCGGCTCGTGTGCGGCGGCGCGGGTACGGGCCCGCCGTCGGGGAGCCTCCGCCGCTGGTCGACCCACGCCGCTGGGGCAGCCTCATCGGCCTGGCGGGCGGCATGGTCTTCGTCGCGAGCTACTCGCCGGCGCTCGGGACCGGGGTCACGATCCTCGCCTGTGCAGCCGGCGCCATCGGCGTTCTCGTGGCCCTGCTCGCCCACTACGTCCGCCCGTCGGCGCTGGGGCCGCTGTCCCGGCCGCGTCCGGTCGCGCTGGTCGTCTACGGCGCCTGCGTCGTCGGCGAGCTGGCCCTCATCGCCGTCGGCTCCAGGGCCCTGGACGCCGTGGGGCAGGGCGACCTGCGGCCGTCCTTGATCGCTGCCGTGGTCGGGGCCCACTTCCTGCCCTTCGCGTGGGCCTTCGGCGAGGCGATGTTCTTCACCCTCGGCGGTGTGGTCGCCGGTCTGGGCGTGGTCGGGCTCGTGCTGGGCGCGCTAGGTCTCCCTGCCGCCGCTGAGGCCTTCGCCGTGCTGGCTGGCCTCGCGATGATCGTCGTCATCGTCCGGTACGCGCTCGGGAGGCGGCGTCGTCCCTGATACGGGAACCGCGGTGCGACCGCGGACGCTCTGCCCGGGCCCCTGGGCGTCCCGGTCGACGAAGGTCAGCCGGCCCGAGCGTGGAGCTGGGATGGCGACGGCCCAGCCAGCGGCTGCGACTACCCGTCCTCGTCGCCGCGCCTCCTCATCGCTCGGGACTCGGCCTCTCGAGGGGGCACGGACCCATCGCTGGACCAGGTGTCGGTCCGCACGACCGCGACGTCACGAAGCTCGGCAGCGAGGTGACGGGCGAGCCGGTCGAGCTCGGACTGCCGCCCCGGGGCGTTGGTCATGCTCCGGTAACGCTCAGGCCTGCCCCGCTCCCCCTCCCACTGCTCCTGCCAGTCATGCAGAGCGGCCACCAGACCGGGGCTCAGACCCGGCAGCGAGTCAGGGTCGATCAGGCCGGACGGCCCCCACACCGGCCATGTGGCGCCGTAGTCGGGGAAGACGTCGATGACCACCCGCTCAGGACCTGCGTCGTGCATGCGCTCATCGTGGGCGCCACCGTCACCGCCGAGCGGCCGAGGGGCGCCGCCAGCAGCCGATCGGGTGAGCGCACAGCAGGAGGTCTTCCGGCGAGCTCACCGATGCCGTCTGATCGACGGCGGGCCGTCCGGTACGACGGTCGCGCAGGGACGACGAGGCCCTCACCTCTCCGCGTCATGGTCGGCCGGCTCCGCGGTGGCGCACGCCGGTGGTGGTCCGACCGCCACGCTCCAGTCGACGACCGGCTGCCGGGACGTCGACGATCCGGGGGCCGCCGCACGGGGACGGCGCGGAGGCCGTGCCCGTGCGGCGTCGGTCCGGCGCTCAGGTGAGGTGGGCGTCGGCCCACACCCCCATCGCCTCCCGCAGCCAGGCGGCCAGGCCCGGCTCGACGTCGTCGTAGAAGGAGCGGAAGCGGGCGTCCTCGACGTAGGTGTCGGCCAGTCCCCGGTAGGCCGAGCGGTCCGGCGTCCAGTGCGCGGCGACGCCGGCGTGGTGCTCGGCCACGAGCGCTTGCACCTCCTCGTCGCCCGGCGCCGCCCCGCGTCGCACCAGCGCGCCCAGGCGCCCGGCGAGCTCGCGGTGCTCTCGTCCGCCGCGTTCGAAGTCCTCCCGGCTCCAGCCCGCCGTCCGCTCCCGCGCCTGGGCGAACGCCGCCCGCACGCCCTCCCCGTGCTGGGCCACGAGCTCCTGCTCGTACTGGTCGCGGTCGCGCGCCAGGCCCTCGAAGAACTGCTGCTCGGTCATGTCGGTGTCCCCTTCCAGGTGGTCCGCGGTGCGGCGTGCGGTCGCGGCCAGACGTGCCAGCCGGTCACCCTCCGCCGCGAGCTGGTCGGCGTGGGCCCGGAGAGCCGCGGCCTCGTCGCGCTGCCCGGCCAGGACCTGCCCGACGACCGCGAGGGGCACCCCGAGCTCGCGCAGCAGGAGGATGCGCTGCAGCCGCAGCAGGTGCGCCCGCTCGTAGAGCCGGACCCCGCCCGCCCCGGTGCCGGCGGGCACGAGCAGCCCGACGGCGTCGTAGTGGCGCAACGTGCGCGCCGTCGTCCCCGACATCCGCGCCACCTCGGCCGTCGTCCACGCCACTGCTCTGCTCCTCGCCGCCGCCGCTCACCACGGCGCCGGCGGGACCGTCCCACCGGCTCGACGGACGCTAGGGACTGACGCTGCGTCAACCGCAAGCACGAGTCCCGGCGGGTGGACGGGGGCTGGCCGCCGCGGCCTCGCCCTGGCCTTGACAACCTCGAACAGCACCTGACACGGTCGAACACCACGCGGGCCGGAGGCGCCCCGCCCGACCGGGAGGTCCCGTGCTCGCCGAGGAGCGCCGCCAGGCCGTCGCCGACCTCGTGCGCGCCCGCGGCGCCGTCCGCCTCGCCGAGCTCGCGGAGGAGCTCGGCGTCTCGGAGATGACGGCGCGCCGCGACGTCGCGGAGCTCGCCGGGCGGGGCCTGCTCGACCGCGTGCACGGCGGTGCCATGGCCCTGCGGGCGCCGAGCACCGAGGAGCCCGGCTTCGCGGCCAAGTCGGGCCTGCACGTGGCGGCGAAGACGGCGGTGGCCCGCGAGGCCGCCGCGCTCGTGCCGCCCGGCTCGTCGGTGGCCGTCTCGGCCGGGACGACCACCCACCTCGCCGCAGGACTGCTCCGCGAGGTGCCCGGCCTCACCGTGGTGACGAACTCGCTGCCCGTGGCCGACGTGCTCGCCGGCGCGCCCGGTGGCGCGGAGGTGCTCCTCGTCGGGGGCCGGCCGACGCCGTCGCGCGCCCTCGTCGGCCCGGTCGCCGTCCGCGCGCTCGAGGCGGTCAACGTCGACGTCCTGCTGCTCGGCGCCCACGGCGTCGACCCCGCCCGCGGGCTGACGACGCCGACGCTGGAGGAGGCCGAGACCGACCGGGCGCTGGCCCGCGCCGCACGCCGCGTCGTCGTCCTCGCCGACTCCTCGAAGTGGCGCGTCGTCGGCCTGGCCGCCGCGCTGCCGCTCGAGGACGTCGACGTCCTCGTCACCGACGACGGCCTCCCGCCCACCGCCCGCGAGGAGGCCGCCGCCCGCGCGGGTCGGCTCGTCCTCGAGGACACCCAGCGAGCCAGTGGGACCGAGGCCGCGGCCGGGGCGGCAGCGGCGCGCGAGGCGCT
>NZ_JABEMA010000183.1 GCF_013004605.1 Pseudokineococcus marinus | reverse complement strand
GCCGGTGGCCCAGATCGCCACGGCGAGGCGGCGCTGGCCGCCGTCGGGGAAGACCGAGCGCAGCAGCGCGAGGGTCGGCGGCATGAGCATCGCGCCGAAGACGCCGAGCAGCGCCCGCGCGCCGACGGCGGGGGCGAAGTCCTCGAGCCGACCGGCGCCGCCGCTGGCGACGACGGGGACGCCGACCACACCGCGGACCGCGCGGAGCATCTCGAGGTCGAAGCCGCCGGTCGTGCCGTCGGCGTCGACGGAGTTGAGGAGTATCTCCCCCGCGCCCAGGCGGGCGGCCTCCGCGGCCCAGGCGAGCGCGTCGATCCCGGTCCCCCGGCGCCCGCCGTGCGTGGTGACCTCGAAGCCGGACGGCGTGCGCTCGGCCTCCGGGGTGCCCGGCGGGCAGCGGCGGGCGTCGACGGACAGGACGAGCACCTGGGCGCCGAAGCGGTCGGCCACCTCGGCGACGAGCCGCGGCCGCGCGACGGCCGCGGTGTTGACCCCGACCTTGTCGGCGCCGGCGCGCAGGAGCCGGTCGACGTCGGCGACCGTGCGCACGCCCCCGCCCACGGTGAGGGGCACGAAGACCTGCTCGGCGGTGCGCGCGACGACGTCGTAGGTCGTGGACCGCTCGTCCGTGCTCGCCGTGACGTCGAGGAAGACGAGCTCGTCCGCGCCGTCGTCGCCGTACTGGCGCGCGAGCTCGACCGGGTCGCCCGCGTCCCGCAGGCCGGCGAAGCGGACCCCCTTGACGACGCGGCCGGCGTCGACGTCGAGGCAGGGGACGACGCGGACGGCGAGGCTCACGCGCACCAGCCTAGGGACCGCGGCGCCCCGGGCCCGTGCGCCCTCCCGCCCCCCGTCCTGTGCGTCCTCCCACCCGCCGTCCCGCGCGCCGTCCTCGTCGAGGGCCGCAGCGGCGCGGGCAAGACGACGCTGGCCGCCGCGCTGGGGGCGGCGCTGGGCGCTCCCGTGCTGCACCTGGACGACCTGTACCCGGGGTGGGACGGGCTGGAGGCCGGTGCTGCGCGCCTCGCGGACGAGGCCCTGCCGGCCTGGCGGGCCGGCCGCGCCGCCCGGCTGCGGCGCTGGGACTGGGACGCCGGCGCCTGGTCGGGCGCCGGGGACGACCTGGTCGTCGCCCCCGGGCCGCTGCTCGTCGTCGAGGGCGTGGGGGCGGGCGCCGCGGAGCTCGCGCCGGGCGACGTCCTCGTGTGGGCGCAGGCGCCCGACGAGGTGCGACGGCACCGGGCGCTGGCGCGCGACGGCGAGGCCTACGCCCCCCACTGGGACCGCTGGGCCGCCCAGGAGGAGGCGCACCTGCGCGCGCACGCGCCCGCCGCGCGCGCCGACGTCGTCGTCGTCACGGGCTGAGGGCGGCGGGAGCACCGCCCGGCACCGGCACCCGGGAGCAGCTGCCCCTCGGAGCACCGGCACCTGGGAGCACCGGCACCTGGGAGCATCGGCGCGTGCCCGGCAGCCGTGCGAGCCAGCGCCTCGACCTCCAGCGCGTCTGGCAGCTGCGCGCCGCCGTCCGCGGGCGCCGCTCGGCGCGCGAGCGCCTGGCCCGGCTGCGCCGGCGCGGCCCCAACATCGTCCAGTGCGCGCTCGCCGCGGGGGCGGCCTGGGCCATCGCCCACCTCGTCCTGGGCCACGCCACGCCCTTCTTCGCGCCCGTCGCGGCGGTCGTCGCGCTCGGCCAGTCCTACGAGGGCCGGCTGCGGCGCACGGGCGAGGTGGTCGTCGGCGTCGCCCTGGGCATCGCCGTCGGGGACCTGCTCGCGAGCTGGCTCGGCACGGGCGTGTGGCAGCTCGCCGTCGTGGTGGGCCTGTCGATGGCCCTTGCCGTCCTGCTCGACGCCGGCCAGCTGCTCGTCACGCAGGCGGGCGTGCAGGCCAGCATCGTGACCTCGCTCGCCGCGCCGGCGTCCGCGGGGCTCGACCGCTGGGTCGACGCGCTCGTCGGCGGGGCCGTGGCGCTCGTCGTGGCGGCCCTCCTGCCGACCGCGCCGCTGCTGCGGCCGCGCCGCCTCGCCGCCGCCGCGACGGGCGAGGTGGCGCTGCTGCTCGCCGAGGCCGCCGCCGCGGCCAAGCACGCCGACGGCGAGCGGGCGCAGGCGGCGCTGGACCGGGCGCGCGCCGGGCAGCGGGCCTTCGAGGACCTCGCGCCCGCGGCGCAGGAGGCCCTGGAGGGGCTGCGGCTCTCGCCGTTCCGCCACCGCCACCGCCCGGGGCTCGAGGTGGTCCGCGACCTCGCCGTCCCCCTCGACCGGGCCATGCGCAACGTGCGCGTGCTCCTGCGGCGGGTGGCCGTCGCCGAGCAGCGCGACGAGCCGCTGCCGCCAGAGCTGTGGACGCTCCTCGAGGAGCTCGCCACCGGTGCTCGGCTGCTGTCCGAGGCCGTGGACGCCGGGCGGCGCGACGACGACCTCCTCGACGACCTCGTCGACCTGGGCCGCCGCGCCGGCGTCCTCGGGAGCCGGCGCCTCGGGCTGTCCGCCGCGGTCTGCGTCGGGCAGCTGCGCAGCACCGTCGTCGACCTGCTGCAGGTGGGCGGGATGTCGACCGAGCAGGCCCTGGCCGCCGTCCCGCCGGTCGACTGAGCCTCAGCGGTCGTCGCGGGGGCCGTGGAGGGCCACGAGCGTGGCCAGGCGCTGCGCCTCGGCCTCGGCGGCGGCGCCGTCGGCGCGCTGCACGGCCATGACGGGCAGGACGTCGCCGTCCGACAGGTCCAGCTGCACCCACGGCTGGCCCCCGCCGAAGCGCACCTGGACGACCTCGGCCCACTCCAGGCGCCGGGACAGGAAGAGGTTCTGCACCTGCAGCCCCCGCTCGTCGACGACGACGCGGACGCGGGCCTGCAGCGCCATGAAGCCCGCGACGAGGGCGCCGACCACCACGAAGGCGACGCGGTCGAAGGTCCCCACCTCGGGCACGACGACGGCGAGCACGGCGCCGCCGAGCAGCGCGGCGGCGCCGACGACGACGGCGACCACGCGGGCCCGGCGCGGGGCGAAGGCGCGGTGCAGGCGGGCGCGCTCGGACGCGCGCCCGTCGTCGGGGCCGCCGCGCTGGGCGCCGGAGAGGTCGGCCACGTCAGATCCGGCAGGCGTGGATCGTCGTGACGAGGATGGCGCGGGCGCCGATCTCGTAGAGCCGGTCCATGACCGCGTTGACCTCACCGCGCCGCACCATCGACCGCACGGCCACGTAGCTGGCGTCGCGCAGGGGCGAGACGGTCGGCGACTCCAGGCCCGGCGTGACCGCCGAGGCGGCGTCGAGCAGGTCGACGTGGACGTCGTAGTCGACCATGACGTACTCGCGGGCGACGAGGACGCCCTGCACCCGGCGCACGAGGACGTCGAGCCCCTCGGGCGCGGCCGTGCCGCGCCGCTGCACGAGCACCGCCTCGGACCGCAGGATCGGGTCGCCGAAGACCTCGAGCCCGGCCGCCCGCAGCGTCGAGCCGGTCTCGACGACGTCGGCGATGACGTCGGCGACGCCCAGGGCCACGGAGATCTCCACGGCGCCGTCGAGGCGCACGACCGGGGCGTCGACGCCGTGCTCGGCGAGGTGGGCGCGCACGAGGCCGTCGTAGCTCGTGGCCACGCGGCGCCCCGCCAGCCCCGTCACGTCGGCGGGCGCCTCCCCCGTGCGGGCGGCGAAGCGGAAGGTCGACGAGGCGAAGCCGAGCTCGAGCACCTCCGCGGCGTCCGCGCCGGAGTCCAGGAGCAGGTCCCGGCCCGTGATGCCGGCGTCGAGCGTGCCGGCGCCGACGTAGACCGCGATGTCGCGGGGGCGCAGGAAGTACAGCTCCACGTCGTTGGCGCGGTCGTGGAGCACGAGCTCGCGACCCGTCCGGCGCTCGGCGTAGCCGGCCTCGCGCAGCAGGGCGGCGGCGGGCTCGGCGAGCGAGCCCTTGTTCGGGACGGCGATGCGCAGCACGGGCGGGTCTCCTGGGTGGTGCCGGGGGCGGGCGGCGGGTACGCGGGTGCGGGGCGGTTCAGAGGTGGGCGTAGACGTCCTGGAGCGTCAGCCCCCGGGCCAGCAGCAGCACCTGCAGGTGGTACAGCAGCTGGGAGACCTCCTCGGCGGTCCGCTCGTCGCTCTCGTGCTCGGCGGCCATCCACACCTCGGCGGCCTCCTCGACGACCTTCTTGCCGATGGCGTGGACGCCGGCGTCGAGCTCGGCGACGGTGCGCGAGCCCTCCGGGCGCTGCTCGGCCTTGGCGGCGAGCTCGGCGAACAGGTCGTCGAAGGTCTTCACGGGGGCCCAGGCTAGGTGCACGGGTCAGGTGTCCGAGCCGGGTGGTCGAGCCAGGTGGCGGGCCGGGTGCCCTCAGCCCAGCGCCGTCACGGCCGGGTCCGCCGGTCCGTCCGCGCCGGGGCCGGCGCGCCCCTCGCGCCGGCGGGCGACGACCCACGTCCGCGCGCCCCAGACGACGAAGCCCGCGTACACGAGGTAGAGCACGGCGGAGGGGTAGTACCCGGCGGCGAGCAGCAGCGGCACGCCGACGACGTCGACGGCGATCCACACGAGCCAGAAGTCGATCCAGCCGCGGGCCATGCCGTAGGTCGCCAGCAGCGAGCCCGTGAAGATCCACGCGTCCGGGTAGGGGCCGAAGGAGTCGAGCCGCGCGAAGACCTGCGCGAGGCCGAGCGTGCCCACGACCATGACGGCGACGAGCGCGGCCCGCTCGCGACCGGTGGCCCACCGCGGCGCCACGGCCGGGGCGCCCGCTCCCCCGGCGCGCCGCGTGCGGCTCCACCGCACCCAGCCGTAGACGCTGACGAGGAGGAAGAACACCTGCCGGCCGGCCTGCCCGTAGAGGTCGACGGCCTGCGGCGTCGCGAAGACGCCACCGAGGAAGACGGTGAAGAGCAGGGCGTTGCCGACGACGCCGACCGGCCAGGCCCACACGCGCCGGCGCATCCCGCCGACGGCCGAGGCCAGGCCGAAGAGGTTGCCGACGACCTCGCGCAGGAGCAGGGGGACGCCCCCGATGACGACCGCGGCGTCGAGGACGGACGCCAGGGCGTCCACGGCGCCGCTCACCCGCGGTCGGAGGGGGCGGACGCCGCGGTGCCGGCAGCTGCGGCGGCGGCCCGGGTACGCAGGTCCTCGACCGCGGCCGCCGCGTCCTCGGCGCCGTAGACGGCCGAGCCCGCGACGAAGACGTCGGCGCCCGCCTCGGCGGCGCGGCCGACCGTCTCGGCGCTGACGCCGCCGTCGACCTGGACGGCCACCGGCAGGCCCGCGGCGGAGATCGCCGCCCGCAGGCGCCGGACCTTCGGCAGCACGACGTCGAGGAAGGACTGGCCGCCGAAGCCGGGCTCGACGGTCATGAGGAGCACCATGTCGACCTCGCCGAGGAGGTCGACCCACGGCTCCACGGGCGTCGCCGGGTTGAGCGCGACGGCGGCGCGCGCCCCGAGGCGGCGCAGCTCGCGGGCCAGCCGGACGGGCGCGGCCGCGGCCTCGGCGTGGAAGGTGACGCCCGCCGCGCCGGCCTCGGCGTACGCGGGCGCCCACCGGTCGGGCGCCTCGACCATGAGGTGGCAGTCCAGCGGCAGGTCGCTCACCTGCGCGAGGCGCTCGACGACGGGCAGGCCGAGCGTGAGGTTGGGCACGAAGTGGCCGTCCATGACGTCGACGTGCACCGCGTCCGCCGTGGGGATGCGGCGCACCTCGGCGGCGAGGTCGGTGAAGTCCGCCGACAGGATGCTCGGGTGGACCCGCATCGCGCTCTGCGGTCCCCCGCTGCGCGGGCTGCTGTCCTCCGGGCTGGTGCCCGCGGGGCTGCGGTCGTCGTCCGTCACGCCCGGAGCCTACGAGCCGCGAGCGGGTGCGGCGGGTCGGCGGCTCTCGGCACGAGCGTCCGGGGCCGGGCGGCGGAGGGGCACGTCAGGCCGGCGCCCCGCCTCCTGCGCGACAGCGCCCCCGCGCGGGCCGACCGCGGCGCGCGGAGCCACCTCACGCCGTGCGGCGCAGCAGGGCCAGGAACATCGCGTCGGTGCCGTGGGCGTGCGGCCACAGCTGGGCGGTGCGCCCTCCGCCGTCCCTCCCGGTGCCCTCGTCGACGGGCGGCGCCGTGCCCGGGACGGGCGAGAGCGCCGCGGCGTCGAGGACGGCCGGGGCGTCGAGGAGCTCGACCGCGCCGCGCCGGACGGCGTCGCGGACGACGGCGACCGTCTCGGCGGGGTGCGGCGAGCACGTCACGTAGGCGACGACGCCGCCGACGCGCACCGCCGCCAGCGCGGAGGCGAGGAGGTCGCGCTGCAGCGGGCCCAGCCCCGACAGGTCCGAGGGCTGCCGGCGCCAGCGCGCCTCGGGGCGGCG
>NZ_JABEMA010000182.1 GCF_013004605.1 Pseudokineococcus marinus | reverse complement strand
GGGGGAGCGGCGGGTCGTCCCCGCGGCGGACGCGCCGCCGCGCCAGGGCGCCCTAGCGTCGCGGCGCGGGCCGGGAGCGGCCCGTGGACGACGACGAGGAGGAGGCGGGGCGGTGCTCTCGGCACGGGGCCTGGTCCGGCGGTTCGGCGACGCGGTCGTGCTCGACGGGGTGGACCTCGACGTCCTCCCCGGGCGCATGACGGGCTTCGTGGGGGCCAACGGCGCGGGCAAGACGACGACCATGCGGATCCTGCTGGGCGTGCTGGCGCCCTCGGCCGGGGAGGTCTGCTGGGACGGGCGCCCGGTCACGGCGGCCGACCGGCGCGACATGGGCTACATGCCCGAGGAGCGCGGCCTCTACCCCAAGCAGCGCGTGGCCGAGCAGCTCGTGCACCTCGGCCGCCTCCACGGCCTGGGGACGCAGGAGGCCCGGGCGTCGGTCGGCTCGCTGCTGGAGCGCCTCGACCTCGCCGGGCGCGCCGACGACCGCCTCGACAGCCTCTCGCTGGGCAACCAGCAGCGCGTGCAGGTCGCCGCGGCCCTGGTCCACGGCCCCTCCGCGCTCGTCCTCGACGAGCCCTTCAGCGGCCTCGACCCGCTCGCGGTCGACGCCATGGCGTCCCTGCTGCGCGAGGAGGTCGGGCGCGGGGTGCCCGTCCTCTTCTCCTCCCACCAGCTCGACCTCGTGGAGCGGCTCTGCGACGACGTCGTCGTCCTCGCGCAGGGCCGGCGCGTGGCGGCGGGCACGGTCCCCGAGCTCCGCGCCCGCGGTGGCGCGCGCACCCGCCTCGAGGTGGGCCCCGGTGCGGGCGGCGACGTCGGCGACCTCGGGTGGCTGCGCGACGTCGCCGGGGTGGACGTCCTCGACGTCGACGGCCCGCGCGCCCTCTTCACCACCGCCGAGCCGGGCGCCGACCAGCGCGTCCTCGCCGAGGCGCTGCGCCGCGGCCCCGTCCGCGCCTTCGCCCCCGACGAGCCGTCCCTGTCCGAGGTCTTCCGGGAGGTCGTCCGATGAGCGCGCCCACCACCACGTCCGCCCCCGCCCCCGGCCGCCGCCCCGGCGGTCGCGCCGCCTGGCGCGTCGTCGCCGAGCGCGAGGTCGCCGTCAAGCTGCGGGACAAGGTCTTCGTCGGCTCCTTCCTCGTGCTGCTCGTCCTGGCCGTGGCGGGCGTCGTCCTCGGGGCCGTCCTCGGCGGCCGCACGTCCACGACGCAGCTCGCCGTCGTCGCGGGGGACGAGCGGGTCGCCGCCGTCGCCGCCGCCACGGGGGCGCTCCTCGGCCCGGACGACGAGCTCGAGGTCGTCGAGGCGCCCGACGCGGGCGCCGCGGAGGCCCTCGTCGCGGCGGGGGACGCCGACGCGGCGCTCCTGGCGGCGCCGGGCGGCGACGGCCTCGAGCTCGTCGGCGACCAGGAGGTGGCCGGGTCGCTGTCCACGCTCGTGCCGGTCGCCGCCGAGGGCGACGCCCTCGAGCGCAGCGCCGCCGCGGCGGGGACGACGCCGGAGGAGCTCCTGTCCGGCGCGGCGGTGGAGGAGCGGCTCCTCGACCCCTCCGAGGCGGACCCCGTCGCGACCACGCTCGCGCCGCTCGTCTTCGGCTTCCTCTTCTACCTCGTCGCGATCCAGTTCGGCATGGCCATCGCCCAGAGCGTCGTGGAGGAGAAGCAGAGCCGCGTCGTCGAGATCCTCGCGGCCGTGGTGCCGCTGCGCTCGCTCCTGCTGGGCAAGGTCGTCGCCAACGGCGCCCTGGCGCTGGCGCAGGTCGCCGCCCTCGCCGGCGTCGTCCTGGTCGGCCTCGCGGCCACCGGGGAGGGCGAGCTGCTGGGCGCCGTGGGCGCGCCCGTCCTGTGGTTCGTCGTCTTCTTCGTGCTCGGCTTCGTCGCCCTGGCCTGCGTGTGGGCCGTGGCCGGGTCGGTCGCCACCCGCACCGAGGACCTGCAGGGGACGACGACGCCGCTGCTCGTGGCGCTCCTCGCCGCCTTCTACGCCGGCATCTTCGGCAGCGGGTGGGTGCTCGTGCTCGCGTCCTACGTGCCCGTGGCCTCGACCGTGGCCATGCCGACGCGCCTGGTCGCCGGCGAGGCCGCCTGGTGGGAGCCGCTCGTGTCGGCGGGCCTCGTGCTCCTCGCCGCCGTCGTCCTCGTCCGTGTCGGCGCCCGGCTCTACGAGCGCTCGCTGCTGCGGACCGACCGGCGCTCCTCGGTGCGCGAGCTGCTGCGCGAGCGCGGCTGACGCCCGGACGGCGGGCGGTCAGGAGGGGGCCGGGCCCTCCGCCGCGTCCGGGCCCTGCTCCCCGCCCACGCCCCGCTCCCCGTCGACGGGGCGGCCGCCCACCGCGAGCAGGCGTCCGGGCGGGAGCAGGGCGTGGACGCCCTGCACGCCGTTGACGACCTGCGTCACCCGCAGGTCGACGACGGTCGAGGCGAGCGCGAGCGCCCGCGTGCGGGACAGGCCGTGGCGGACCACGAGCAGCTCGAGGACCTCCTCGAGGGCCGCCGCCGTCGCCCGGCGCAGGTCGGCGTCCACGCCGAAGCGCACCTCGCCCGCCGGGGTGGTCGCCCGCGGCGCCGGGGGCGCCGCGCCCGGGTGGAGGACGACCTCGAGGACGACCCGCTCCATCGGGCACTCGACGGCCAGCCCCGACACCTCGCCGTCGCCCTGGGCCGCGTGGCCGTCGCCGACGGACAGCAGCCCGCCGGGCACCTCGACGGGCAGCAGCAGGCTGCTGCCCGCCACGAGCTCGCGGCAGTCGAGGTTCCCGCCGGTGCGGCGCGGCGGCACGGTCGAGTGCGGCCCGGGGCCCGCCGGGCACGTGCCGACGACGCCGAGGAAGGGCCGCAGCGCGACGACGTCGCCGTGCTGGTCGGTCGCCGTCCCGGCCCAGCCGTCGCCGCCCGGGGCGCCCTGCAGCGCCCAGCGCAGGAGCTCGGGCTCGGCGTCCGCCACGCCGAGGGCGTCGTTGCACCAGCTCGACCATCCCCCCGCGCGCGTCCAGCCCCACGGGCCGGGGACGAGCTCGCGCACCCGGACCTCCAGCGCGTCGCCCGGCTGCGCCCCCGCGACGGCGAAGGGCCCCGTGAGCGCGTGGCCGGGGTCGCGGCCGGCGTCGCGGCCGGGGCGCAGCAGCAGGGGCCCGTCGCCGTGGAGGTCGGGCTGCTCGTCGGCGTGCCAGCCGGCGTCGACGGTCCGCAGCACGAGCACGTCGCCGCTGGCCACCTCGAGCCGGGGTGGGAGGTCCGCGTCGAAGCGTCCGTGGAGGAGGTCGCCCGAGTGCTCGACGACGTGGGTGCGCGCCATGGCCGGACGGTAGGCCCGCGGCGCTCACGGCGCCGCAGCGCCGCGGGCCTTCGCGGAGGGCGACGAGCCCTCACCGACCGCGACCGGGCCGTGGGGCGGGCCCGCCCGTTCACGCACGTCTTACGCGGGCGGCCCGGACGACACGCGCCCGTAACACGGCGCGGCGGGGCCCGTAACGGCCCACCGGGATGTTCGTCCCCGCAGCGCCCGCCCGGCGCCGCCCCCGGCCCGCGCCTCGCGGGCCCGGCACCCGACCTCAGGAGGACGAGTGAACACCGGCGACACCGCCTGGATCCTCACCAGCGCCGCGCTGGTGCTGCTGATGACCCCGGGCCTCGCGCTCTTCTACGGCGGCATGGTCCGCATGAAGAGCGTCCTCAACATGATGATGATGAGCTTCGGCGCCATGGCGCTCGTGAGCGTCCTCTGGGTGCTCTACGGCTACTCCGTCGCCTTCGGGGACGACGTGGGGCTGGGCCTGCTCGGCGACCCGACGGAGTTCTTCGGGCTGGCCGGGATGATGACCGAGGACCCGGAGGCCGCCTACCCGGTCATGGCCTTCGTGGCCTTCCAGATGGTCTTCGCCATCATCACCGTGGCCCTCATCTCCGGCGCCGTCGCCGACCGCACCAAGTTCTCCACGTGGATGGTCTTCGTGGCGATCTGGGTGACGATCGTCTACTTTCCCGTCGCCCACTGGGTCTTCGCCTTCGACGGCGAGGGCGTCACGGGCGGCTGGATCGCCAACCAGCTGGCGGCGCTCGACTTCGCCGGCGGCACGGCCGTCCACATCAACGCCGGCGCGGCGGCCCTCGCCCTGGTCCTCGTCATCGGCAAGCGCCGCGGCTTCGGCCGCGAGCCCATGCGCCCGCACAACCTCCCGCTCGTCATGCTCGGCGCCGGGCTGCTCTGGTTCGGCTGGTTCGGCTTCAACGCCGGCTCGGCGCTGTCGGCCGGCAACACCGCGGCGGTCGCCTTCGTCAACACGCTGTGCGCCACCGGCGCCGCCGCCCTCGCGTGGCTCCTCGTGGAGCGCCTGCGCGACGGGCACCCGACGTCGCTCGGCGCGGCCTCCGGCATCGTCGCGGGCCTCGTGGCCATCACCCCGGCGTGCAACGCCGTCTCGCCCGTCGGCGGCATGCTCATCGGCGCCATCGCCGGCGCGCTGTGCGCCCTCGCGGTCGGCCTCAAGTACAAGCTCGGCTACGACGACTCGCTCGACGTCGTCGGCGTCCACCTCGTCGGCGGGATCGTCGGCACGGTGCTCATCGGGATCTTCGGCACGGCCACCTCGCCGGCCGGCGTCGACGGCCTCCTCTTCGGCGGCGGCGTCGACCAGCTCTGGCGCCAGGTCGTCGGCGCGGTCGCCGTGCTCCTCTTCTCCTTCGTGGTCACCTACGTCATCGCGTCGGTGCTGAAGGCCACCATGGGCTTCCGCGTCGACGAGGCCGCCGAGGAGGGCGGGATCGACCAGGCCGAGCACGCCGAGTCGGGCTACGACTTCGGCACCTTCGGCTCCGGGGCCGGCCCCCGCTCGGCCGTCAGCCACCGCCGCACCACCGACGAGGAGGTCTCCGCGTGAAGCTCATCACCGCGGTCATCAAGCCCCACAAGCTCGACGACGTGAAGTCGGCCCTCGAGGCCTTCGGCGTCCAGGGGCTGACCGTCAGCGAGGCCAGCGGCTACGGCCGCCAGCGGGGCCACACCGAGGTCTACCGCGGGGCCGAGTACACCGTGGACCTCGTGCCGAAGGTGCGCGTCGAGGTCGTCGTCGACGACGTCGACGGGGCCGACGTCGTGGGCGCCGTCGTCAGCGCGGCCTCCACCGGCCGCATCGGCGACGGAAAGGTCTGGGTCGTGCCGGTCGAGGACGTGGTCCGCGTCCGCACGGGGGAGCGCGGGGTCGACGCCCTGTAGCGCGGCACCCCCGGCGGCACCCCACCCGACGGCGCGGGCCTGCGGACGACGCGGGCCCGCGCCGTCGGCGCGTCGGGGGTCGAGCACTCCGGGTGACGGCGACCACGCACGGTGCGGCACCGTGCTCCTCGCCCACGGGGCCGGCGGGGGCGGCACCACGGTCCAGGCACGACGAGCGACGGGCGGGAGCGCCCGGCAGGGACGGAGGGGCCATGGGAGCCACCGGGAGCGCGACGCCCGCACCGGACGGGCCGCGGCGCAGGGACCTGCGGACCGAGCGGCTCGCGCTCGCGGTCCGCGCGGGCCTGGACGACCGCACGGCGGGGCCTGCGCGCCGCGAGCGGCTCGCCGGCCTCGTCGACGGCTGGCTGGAGGAGGTGTGGGAGGGCGCCGCGGCCTCCGTCGGCGCGCGCGCCGGCGCGACCGGGGTGGCCCTCGTCGCCGTCGGCAGCCACGCCCGCCGGGAGGCCGGCCCGGCGAGCGACCTCGACCTCGTGCTCCTCCACGACGGGCGCACCTGGGCGCCCGAGCAGCTGGCGGAGGTCGCCGACCGGGTCTGGTACCCCGTGTGGGACGCGAGCCTGCGCCTGGACCACTCCGTCCGCTCGGTGGCGGACTGCCGCCAGGTCGCCGCCGACGACGTCACCGCGGCCGTCGGCCTGCTCGACCTGCGGCCCGTGGCCGGGGACGCGGCCATGGCGCTGCACGCCCGCGAGGCGCTGCGCGAGGACTGGCGGCGGGCCGCCCGCCAGCGCCTGCCCGGGCTGCTCGCCTCCGCCGCCGAGCGGGCGTCCGCCCACGGCGAGCTCGCCTACCTCCTCGAGGGCGACCTCAAGGAGGCCCGCGGCGGGCTGCGCGACGCCGTCGTCCTGCGGTCCATCGTCGCGAGCTGGCTGGCCGACGCCCCCCACGGCAGCTCGGCCGAGGCCCGGCTGCGGCTGCTCGACGTCCGCGACGCGCTGCACGCCGTCACCGGGCGGCCGGGGGAGCGGCTGCTCCTGCACGAGCAGGACGCGGTCGCCGTCGCCATGGGCCTCGAGGACGCCGACGCGCTGCTGGCCGAGGTGGCCCTGGCCGCGCGCGCCCTCGCGTGGTCCCTCGACGTCACCGCGCGCCGCGCCACCGGCGCCGCCACCACG
>NZ_JABEMA010000181.1 GCF_013004605.1 Pseudokineococcus marinus | reverse complement strand
CGGCTCCGGCCGCAGCCCGTCTCTCGAGTCCCTCGTGGCCGACCGCCTCCTCGAGCGCGGGGCCGAAGGCGGCGCCGCCTGGGACGCGTGGCGCCGCGAGGACGGGGCGTGGCTCGTGCGCGCGGCCTTCCGCGCGGGCGGGCGGGAGCGCCGCGCCACCTGGTCCTTCGACCTCCAGCGCGCCCACCTCGAGGCCCTCGACGACGAGGCCCGCTGGCTGTCCTCGGTCGACGTCGACGAGGCGCCCCCCGCCTCGGCCCCCCGTCTCGCCGCCGTGCGCGAGCAGGTCTACGACGTCGACGAGGGCGGCACCGCCCGCCCCGCCGCCCGCGACGACGCGCCCGTCGACCTCGCTAGCCGGCGAGGGCGCCCCTCCCCCGCCGGCGCCGGGCGCGACGAGCGGACCGGAGCCGAGGGCCTCACGACGAGCGGTGCCCAGACCGGCGCCCAGACCGGCGCCCAGACCGGCGCCCAGACCGGCGACGAGGTGGGCGGCGAGGACGACGCCGCCCGCGCCGAGGCGGACCGGCGCGAGCGGGCGGGCCGCACGCTCGACCTGCTCGAGCACCTGCGCGGCCGCCGCGGTCGCCGCCAGCCGCTCGCCGACCCCGACGACGAGGAGCTGGAGGCCCTGACCTGGGCCGAGCTCGAGGCGCTCACCGGGCCCCGGGCCGACGAGGAGACCGACGAGGAGGCCGAGGGCGGGTCCGAGGGCGCCGGCGAGGACCCGTGGGACGCGGCGGGCGAGCCGCCGGCGGCCCACCCGCCGGCCTCGCGCCCCGAGGAGGCGGTCGACGACGGCGTCCTGGCGCTCGAGCCCCTGCCGGAGGCGGTCGACGGCTGCGTGGTCAAGATCGCCCTGGCCGAGGCGACCGGGCGCTTCCACCTGGCCACGGGCACGACGATCATCCAGGGGTGGCGCTCGCTGACCCGTTGGGCCACCGGCTACTTCGGCGTCTACGTCGTCGTCTGGGGCTTCGTCTACGGCGCCACCGCCATGACGGCGAGCGCCCTGCCGCTCGCTGCGCTCTTCCCCGACGTCATGCCCCTGCCCGCGTGGGGCGCGCTGTGCGGCGTCGCGGGCCTCGTCCTGGCCGTGACGAGCCGCTACGCCGTCTTCGAGAAGATCATGACGGTCCTCATCGGCGTGATGTTCCTCGTCGTCGTGGGGCTCGCGGTCCTCGTCGCACCGGACGTGCCGGCGGTGCTCGCCGGGCTCGTCCCCCGCCTGCCCGACGGGTCGGTCGTCTACACGCTCGGTCTGGTCGGCGGCGTGGGCGGCACCATCACGATGGCGGCCTACGGGTACTGGGTGAACGCCAAGGGGTGGCGCGACGCCGGCTGGGTGCGGGTGATGCGCTGGGACAACCGCATCGCCTACGTCACGACGGGCGTCTTCGTCGTGGCCATGCTCGTCGTGGGCGCCGAGCTGCTCAACGCGGCGAGCATCAGCCTCACCCAGGGCGACCGAGGGCTGCTCGACCTCGGCGAGGTCCTCGAGGACCGCTTCGGCCCCGTCGTGGCGACGGTCTTCCTCGTCGGCTTCTTCGCGGCCGCCTTCAGCTCCCTGCTCGGCGTGTGGAACGGGGTGAGCCTCCTCTTCGCCGACTTCGTGGCCACCATGCGCAGCAGCACCGGCTCGCCCGCCCGCGCGGAGCACCCCGAGCGCTCCCTGCCCTTCCGGGCGTTCGTCCTGTGGCTCACCTTCCCGCCCATGCTGCTGCTCCTGGTGGACCAGCCGTTCCAGCTCGTCCTGGCCTACGGCGTCCTCGGCGCCCTCTTCATGCCCTTCCTCGCGGGCACGCTCCTGTGGCTGCTCAACACCGGACGCGTCCCGCGGGAGTGGCGCAACCGGTGGCTGAGCAACGTCCTGCTCGTCGCCGCCGGCCTGCTCTTCGTCGTCCTCTGCGTCGAGCAGCTGCGGGGCTACCTGTCCTGAGCACCGCCCCCGGGAGGAGCCGTCGGGGCGGGACGGCGGGACGCGACGCCCCGGGCGCGTCCCGGGCGGCACCCGGGCGCGCCAGCCGGCCGCCGGCCTCGGGGGCCCGCGCGCCGCACTAGTCTCGGCCGGCGTGGCTCCCGAGAACACCGCCCCCGCCGAGACCCCCTCCCCCGCCGCCGGCGCCCCCGCCGCGCGCTACGACGCGGGGCTCGCGGCGCAGGTCGAGGCGCGGTGGCAGCAGCGGTGGCTCGACGACGACGTCTACGCGGCGCGCACCCCCCGCGAGGGCGGCAGCACCGCCTTCGTCATGGACATGTTCCCGTACCCCTCGGGCGCGGGCCTGCACGTCGGCCACCCCCTGGGCTACATCGCGACGGACGTCTACAGCCGGTACCTGCGGATGTCCGGGCGAGAGGTGCTCCACACCCTCGGCTACGACGCCTTCGGGCTGCCGGCCGAGCAGTACGCCGTGCAGACCGGCACCCACCCGCGGACCTCGACCCTCGCCAACATCGCGACGATGCGCGAGCAGCTGCGCCGCCTCGGCCTGGGCCACGACCCGCACCGCTCGATCTCGACGATCGACCCCGCCTACTACCGCTGGACCCAGTGGATCTTCCTGCAGGTCTTCGGCTCCTGGTACGACGCCGAGCAGCAGCGGGCGCGGCCGATCACCGAGCTCGTGGCCGCCTTCGAGGACGGGTCGCGACCGACGCCCGACGGGCGCCCGTGGGCCGACCTGACCGCGGTCGAGCGCGACGACGTCCTGTCCCGGCACCGCCTCGCCTACGCCGACGAGGCGCCCGTCAACTGGTGCCCGGGGCTGGGCACGGTGCTCGCCAACGAGGAGGTCACGGCCGAGGGGCGCTCCGAGCGCGGCAACTTCCCCGTCTTCACGGCCTCGCTGCGCCAGTGGAAGATGCGGATCACGGCCTACGCCGACCGCCTCGTCGACGACCTCGAGCCGCTCGACTGGCCCGAGGCCATCAAGGTCCAGCAGCGGCACTGGATCGGGCGCAGCCACGGCGCGCACGTGCGCTTCGCCGTCGAGGGCGGCGAGGCCGCGGGCGACGGCGTCGTCGAGGTCTTCACCACGCGCCCCGACACCCTCTTCGGGGCCACCTACCTCGTCCTCGCCCCCGAGCACCCCCTCGTCGACACGGTGCTGCCGGCGGCCTGGCCGGACGCCACTCCGGCGGGAGACCCGCTGCCGCAGAGCTGGACCGGCGGCGCCGCGACCCCCCGCGAGGCCGTGCACGCCTACGCGCGCCGGGCGGCCGCGCGCACCGACGCCGAGCGGCAGGCCGAGGGGGCGGCCGGCGCCAAGACCGGCGTCTTCACCGGGGCCACCGCCACGCACCCGGCGACGGGCGAGCAGGTGCCCGTCTTCGTCGCCGACTACGTCCTCATGGGCTACGGCACGGGGGCGATCATGGCCGTGCCCGCCCACGACCAGCGCGACTTCGACTTCGCCCGCGCGTTCGACCTCCCCCTGCGCTGCGTCGTCACCCCGGCGGACGACCGCGGGCTCGACGCCTCCACGTGGGACGACGCGTGGACGGCGAAGGACGGCGCGGTCACGGGGTCGGACTCCCGCGGGCGCCTCGGGGACGACGGCGTGGTCCTCGACGGCCTGCCGGTGCCCGAGGCCGTGCAGCGGATGTCGGCGTGGCTGGACGAGCGCGGCCTGGGCCGGGCGACGACGACCTACCGGCTGCGCGACTGGCTCTTCAGCCGCCAGCGCTACTGGGGCGAGCCCTTCCCCGTCGTCTACGACGAGGACGGCGTCGCCCACGCGGTGCCGGAGGACCAGCTGCCCGTCGAGCTGCCCGAGGTGGACGACTACTCGCCGCGGACCTTCGACCCCGACGACGCCGACACCTCCCCCGAGACGCCCCTGTCGCGCCGCGAGGACTGGGTGCACGTCGAGCTCGACCTCGGCGACGGCCCCCGCCGGTACCGCCGCGAGACCAACACCATGCCGAACTGGGCGGGCTCGTGCTGGTACGAGCTGCGCTACCTCGACCCGGACAACACCGAGCGCCTCGTCGACCCCGCCCTGGAGTCGGCCTGGATGGGCCCCCGCGAGGGCAAGCCGCTGGGCGGGGTCGACCTCTACGTCGGCGGCGCCGAGCACGCCGTCCTGCACCTGCTCTACGCGCGCTTCTGGCACAAGGTGCTCCACGACCTCGGCCACGTGAGCTCCTCGGAGCCGTTCCACCGGCTCTTCAACCAGGGGATGATCCAGGCGTACGTCTTCCGCGACGCCCGCGGCATCGCCGTGCCGGCGGCCGAGGTCGAGGAGGCCGAGGGGCCGGCGGGCACCGCCTGCACGTGGCAGGGGCAGCCGGTCACGCGCGAGCTCGGGAAGATGGGCAAGTCGCTGAAGAACGCGGTGGCGCCCGACGAGATCGCCGCCGAGTACGGCGC
The DNA here is from genome assembly GCF_013004605.1 of Pseudokineococcus marinus. Taxonomy (GTDB): domain Bacteria; phylum Actinomycetota; class Actinomycetes; order Actinomycetales; family Quadrisphaeraceae; genus Pseudokineococcus; species Pseudokineococcus marinus. The sequence continues at coordinate 1,998 of NZ_JABEMA010000181.1, read as the reverse complement.
CGACACCCTGCGGCTCTACGAGATGGGCATGGGCCCCCTCGACGCGGCGCGCCCGTGGGAGACCCGGGCCGTGGTCGGGTCCTTCCGCTTCCTCCAGCGCCTGTGGCGCAACGTCGTCGACGAGACGACGGGCGAGCTGCGCGTGACGGACGAGGCGGTCGACGACGCGACGGCGCGGGTCCTCGCCCGCACCGTCGACGGCGTCCGCCGCGACTACGAGGGGCTGCGGTTCAACACGGCCCTGGCCAAGGTCATCGAGCTCAACAACCACCTCGTCAAGCGCGGCTCGACGCCGCGCGCCGTCGCCGAGCAGCTCGTCCTGCTCGTCGCACCGCTGGCGCCGCACGTCGCCGAGGAGCTGTGGGAGCGCCTCGGCCACAGCACCTCCCTGGTGCGCCAGCCCTTCCCGGAGGCGGAGGAGGCCCTGCTCGTCGAGGACGAGGTGACCGCCGTGGTGCAGGTCCGCGGCAAGGTGCGCGCGCGCCTGCAGGTGCCCGCCGACATCACCGAGGACGACCTGCGCGAGCGCGCCCTCGCCGAGGGCGCCGTGCAGCGGGCCGTCGGCGACGCCGTCGTCCGCAAGGTCGTCGTGCGGCCGCCGTCGCTCGTCAACGTCGTCGTCTGAGCCCGGCTCCCGGCGCCCTCGCCCCCGTCACCTCTCTCGCGCCGACGCCGAGGAGCCGTCCGCGAGCGTGACCGCGCGCGGTCGTGCTCGTGGACGGCTCCCCGGTCGGTCGGCCGCGGGCGCCCTCAGCGGGCGGCGTCCGAGGACGCGGTCGCCGCGGCGACGGCCGCGTCGATCCGCTCCTGCACGCGGCGCTCGGCCGCCCGGCGGCGCCGCACGACGACGACGAGGACGAGGCCCGCGAGCAGCAGCAGCACGAGCTGCGGCCACGGGACGGTCCAGACGACCAGGGGCACGCTGTCGCCGACCGGCTCCGCGTCGAGGACGTCGGCGCCCACGGGCGCGCCCTCGACGACGACCCGGCCGCCGGAGCGGAGCAGGCCCCACACCGACAGGTCGGTGCTCGCCGGCACGACCTGCCCGGGCAGCAGCTCGCGCCAGCTGTCGGAGGCGGTCGCCCCGAGGGCGTCGACCGGCCCGGAGACGCGGACGTCGGAGGTCGCGGCCACGCGCACCTGGCCCGCGTTGCGGACGCCGTAGGTGACGAGCACCGAGCCGCTGGAGAACGGGTTCCACGAGGGCCGCCACCGCGCCTCGACGTCCTCCGCGACGACGGCGGCCCGGACGTCGCCGGTCACCCGCAGGTGCAGGCGCACGCCGACGCGCGCCGCCACCTCGAGCGGCTCGTCGCCCTCGGGGAGGACCTCGGCGACGACCCCGGCGGGGTGGTCGCCGGGGACGACGTCCGCCGGCACGGTCGTCGTGAGGGGCACCGCGACCTGCTGCTCCGGCGCGAGCGCGACGACGACGCCGCCCTCCCCGTCGTCGGCGCCCCCGGGCACCTCGCCGAGGGAGACCCACGCGCCCGAGCCGCCCGGCGTGCTGCCGGCCGGCGCCACGTCGAAGGCCTCCCCGGCGCCGACGACGCCGTCCCCGACGTGGACGCGGAAGCGGGCCGCGGCCGGGCCGAAGTTCGTCACGAGCACCTCGTCCTGCCCGGTGGCGCCGGGCGCCAGGGACTGGCGGAGGGAGACGCGGCCGTCGGCGGCGCCGCCCGAGGACGGCTGCACCGTCCACGTCGTGCGGCCGTCGGCCGCGGCGGCGGCCTGCTCGGGGGCCTGGTCGGGGGTCTGGTCGGGGGCCTGGTCGGGGGCCTGGTCGGAGGTCTGGGCGGGGGCCGGCGCGGGCGCGGTGGCGACCGCGGGCGGCGCGAGCAGCAGCCCGGTGAGGGCGGCGACGAGCACCGCGGGGACGACGACGCGCCGCATGGGGACCTCCTGGGCCGGCGGGACTGCTCGGATCGGGTCGAGCGGGTCGGGTGGAGCGGGGCGCCCGCCCGCCCCGGCGGGGCGGGCGGGCACCGGGTCGGGGCC
>NZ_JABEMA010000180.1 GCF_013004605.1 Pseudokineococcus marinus | reverse complement strand
GCTCTTCCGATCTCGCGGCGAGGAGCTCGAGCGCGCGCACGTGACCGTCGGCGGCCTGGCGGGTGACCGCGGGCACGTGCTCGTCGACGGCGACGGCCGGGTCCTGCGGGGGCGGGACGCCCCCGCGCTGGCCGGCCTGGTGGCCGCGCTGGAGGGCGACCGCCTCGTCGTCCGCGACGCGGACGGCCTCCGCCTCGAGGCGGAGGGCCTGGCCGCGGCCACAGGGGTCCCCGGCGCCGGCACGGCGCGCGCCGACGACCACGGCGCGGCCCCGGGCGGCTCGGCGGTGGCCCCCGTCCACCTCGTCAGCGTCGGTGCGGAGGCGGGCCCGGGCGCCGAGGGGTGCGACCCCGACCCCCGCGCCAACGTCGTGCTCGACCTCGGTGCGGGAACCGACCCGGGTGCGGGGCCGGAGACGTGGACGGGCGAGGGGGAGGGGCGGCCCGGTCCCGGTGCGGAGCGGGGCTGGGTCGGCGCCGTCCTCGCCGTGGGCGGGGCGCGCCTCGTCGTCACCCGCACCCCGAAGCGCTGCCTGGGCGTCTACGCCGACGTCCTCGTCGCGGGGGAGGTCGCCGTCGGCGACGTCGTCCGCCGGCTCGAGGGCGGCGCGCCGACGACCGCCTGAGCCGGACGGCCGGCTCGGGGGCGGACGGGCCCGGGGCTGGGGCGCTCGGGGACGGGCGGGCTCGGGGACGCCGGGGCCAGCGGCGGCGTCGATAGCATCGCGGGCGTGACGCAGAGCCCCGAGACCACCGCCCCCGACGAGCCGCTCGTCACCGTCCTCGTCGAGACCGGGACCGGCCGCGTGGAGCGCCGGGTGCCTCGGGGCGCGACGGCCTGGCAGGTCCTCGAGGGCGACCACCGCGGGGGGCGCGGCGACGACGCCGTCGTCGTCGCGCGGGTCGGCGGCGACCTGCGCGACCTCGACGCCGAGGTCGCCGAGGGCGACGTCGTCGAGGCCGTGACGGCGGGCTCGCCCGACGGGCTGGCCGTGCTGCGGCACTCGGCCGCCCACGTCCTGGCCCAGGCCGTCCAGGCGGCGCGGCCCGACGCGCGGCTCGGCATCGGGCCGCCCGTCACCGACGGCTTCTACTACGACTTCGACGTCGAGGTCCCCTTCACGCCCGAGGACCTCCAGGGCCTGCAGAAGGCCATGGGCCGCATCGTCAAGGAGGGGCAGCGCTTCCGCCGCCGCGTCGTCACCGAGGACGAGGCGCGCGCCGAGCTCGCCGACGAGCCCTACAAGCTGGAGCTCATCGGGCTCAAGGGCCCGGGCGGGTCCGGCGCCGGCGAGGAGGTCGCCGAGGGCGCGTCCGTCGAGGTCGGCGGCGGCGAGCTGACGATCTACGAGAACGTCCGGCGCGACGGCTCGGTGGCGTGGCGCGACCTGTGCCGGGGCCCGCACGCGCCGTCGACGAAGGCGCTGGGCAACGCCTTCGCGCTCACGCGCTCGGCGGCCGCGTACTGGCGCGGTGACCAGGCCAACGCCCAGCTGCAGCGCGTCTACGGCACCGCGTGGGCCACGAAGGAGGGGCTCACCGCCTACGTCGAGCGGCTCGCCGAGGCCGAGCGCCGCGACCACCGCCGGCTCGGCACCGAGCTCGACCTCTTCTCCTTCCCCGACGAGATCGGCTCCGGCCTCGCCGTCTTCCACCCCCGGGGCGGGGTCGTGCGCCGGGAGATGGAGGACTACTCGCGGCGCCGCCACGAGGAGTCGGGCTACTCCTTCGTCACCACCCCGCACATCACGAAGAAGGACCTCTTCGAGACCTCCGGGCACCTCGACTGGTACGCGGACGGGATGTTCCCGCCCATGCACCTCGACGAGGTGCGCGACGCCGACGGGACGCTGCGCCGGCAGGGGCAGGACTACTACCTCAAGCCGATGAACTGCCCGTTCCACAACCTCGTCTACCGCAGCCGGGGCCGCTCCTACCGGGAGCTGCCGCTGCGGCTGTTCGAGTTCGGCACGGTCTACCGGTACGAGAAGTCGGGCGTCGTCCACGGGCTCACGCGCGTGCGCGGCATGACGCAGGACGACGCCCACATCTACTGCACGCGCGAGCAGATGGCCGCCGAGCTCGGCAGCCTCCTCGACTTCGTGCTCGGGCTGCTGCGCGACTACGGCCTGGACGACTTCTACCTCGAGCTCTCGACCCGGAACCCGGACAAGTCGATCGGCAGCGACGCGGACTGGGAGGAGGCCACCGAGGCCCTGCGCCACGCCGCCGGCACGTCCGGCCTCGAGCTCGTGCCCGACCCCGGGGGCGCCGCCTTCTACGGGCCGAAGATCTCCGTGCAGGCGCGCGACGCCATCGGGCGCACGTGGCAGATGTCGACGATCCAGGTCGACTTCCAGCTGCCGCAGCGCTTCGAGCTGGAGTACCAGGCCGCCGACGGCACGCGGCAGCGGCCGGTGATGATCCACCGGGCGCTCTTCGGCTCGATCGAGCGCTTCTTCGGCGTCCTGCTCGAGCACTACGCGGGCGCCTTCCCGCCCTGGCTCGCACCCGTGCAGGTGGTCGGGATCCCGGTCGCCGGGGACTTCGCGCCGCACCTGCACGACGTCGCCGCGCGCCTGCGCGCGCAGGGCGTGCGGGTCGAGGTCGACGACTCCGACGACCGCATGCAGAAGAAGATCCGCACCCACACCAAGCAGAAGGTGCCCTTCCTGCTCATCGCGGGCGCCGAGGACGTCGAGAAGGGCGCCGTGAGCTTCCGCTTCCGCGACGGCAGCCAGGACAACGGCGTCCCCGTCGACGAGGCGGTGGCGCGCGTCGTCGAGGCCGTGCGCACCCGGGCGCAGGTGTGAGCGCCGCGGCGGGGGAGGGCGCCGCCGGCGGCGGCTCGGAGGGCGGGGGACCGCAGGTCGACCCCGCCGGGTGGTACGCGGGCGAGGCCGACGGCTTCGAGCGCCTCTGGACCCCGCACCGCATGGCCTACATCGGCGGGGTGGACAAGCCCGCCGACGAGGAGGAGGGCCCGCAGTGCCCCTTCTGCCGGGCGCGCGAGGGGGAGGACGCCGACGGGCTGGTCGTGGCCCGCGGCGAGGAGTGCTTCGCCGTCCTCAACCTCTACCCGTACAACCCCGGCCACCTCATGGTCTGCCCCTACCGGCACGTGGCGGCCTACGTCGACCTCACCGAGTCCGAGACCGTCGAGGTCGCCCGGATGACGCGCACCGCGCTGCGCGTGCTCGCCGAGGTCAGCGCGCCCCACGGCTTCAACCTGGGCGTCAACCAGGGCGCCGTGGCCGGGGCCGGCATCGCCGGGCACCTGCACCAGCACGTCGTCCCGCGGTGGGGCGGGGACGCCAACTTCCTGCCCGTCGTCGGCCGCACCAAGGCCGTGCCCGAGCTGCTGGGCGACACGCGGGCCAAGCTGGCGGCCGCCTGGCCGGCGCCCGACCGCTCCCGCCCCTGAGCACGCCGGACCCCGGGCGGCCCGCGCGGCGGTCCGGCGCGGGCGGTGCGCATGGCTAGGGTTCGCTGACCATGCTCAGCCGCTACGCCCGCGCCGTGATGTCCGCCGTCTTCACCCCGGTGGCGCGCGCCCTCGTGCGCCGCGGCGTGAGCCCGGACGTCGTCACGGTGCTGGGGACCCTGGGCGTCGTGCTCGCGGCGCTGCTGCTCCTGCCGGCGGGCCACCTCGTCGTCGGCCCCCTCGTCATCACGGCCTTCGTCCTGTCCGACACCCTCGACGGCGTCATGGCGCGCATGACGGGCCGCTCGGGTCCGTGGGGCGCCTTCCTCGACTCCACCCTGGACCGCGTCGGCGACGCCGCCATCTTCCTCGGCGTGGCGCTGTGGTTCCTCGGCGACGGGGCGAGCCCCGCCGCAGGGGTCCTGGCGCTCGTCTGCCTCGTGCTCGGCTCGGTCGTCTCCTACGCCAAGGCCCGCGCGGAGGGCCTGGGCATGACCGCCGACGTCGGCATCGCCGCCCGCGCCGACCGGCTGGTCGCCGTGCTCGCCGCGACGTTCTTCGTCGGCCTCGGCGCGCCGACGCTCCTGCTCGTCGTCGTGCTGGCCGTCCTCGCGGTGCTGAGCGCCGTGACGATCGGCCAGCGCGTGGCGACCGTGCGCCGCCAGGCGTCCGCGCTCGCCCGCCGCACCCCGTGAGGGCGCCGCTGCTGCTCGTCTGGCGCGCCGTCGCGGTCCTGCCGGAGACCGCGGCCCGCGCCGCCGGGGGCCTCGCCGCCGACGCGGTGTGGCTCCTCGCCGTGACGCCGGGCGTGCGCGGCGCCCGGCCCCTCGCCGGCGTGCGGCAGCTGCGGACCAACCTGGCGCTGACCGACCCGGGGCGCCCGCCGCGAGCGGCGCGCCGCCTGCTGCGGGCCGCGCTGCGCTCGTACGCCCGGTACTGGGTCGACCTCTTCCGCCTCGAGCGGTGGCCCGAGGACCGGCGCCGTCGGGCGGTGCGGCTGGAGGAGGACGACGCCCTGCGGGCCGCGCTGGCGGACGGCCGCGGCGCCGTCGTCGCGCTGTCGCACTCCGCGAGCTGGGACGTCATGGGCGCCTACGCGGCGCTGGAGCTGGCGCCGGTGACGACGGTCGCGGAACGGCTGGCCGACGACGACCTGCACGCGGCCTTCCGCCGGGTCCGCGGCGCCCTCGGCGTCGAGGCGCTGCCGCTGTCGGGCGGCGCGCCGCCGCTGCCGGCTCTCGTGCGCCGTGTCCGGGCGGGGGGCTTCGTGCCCCTGCTCGTCGACCGCGACCTCGGCGGCGCGGCCGTGGAGGTCGACCTGCTCGGCGGGCGCGCGCGCGTGGCCTCGGGGGCGGCGGCCCTCGCCGACCTGGCGGGCGCCCCGCTCTTCGCCCTCGAGGCCTGGTACGACCACGACCCCTCCGTGCCCGGGGGCTGGCTGGTGCGCGGCCGTCCGCACCCGGTCGAGCGCGTCGCCGACGGCCCCCGGCCCGAGCGCGTGGCCCGCACCACCCAGCGCGTCGCCGACGTGCTCGGTGCCGCCGTGGCGCGCCACCCGCAGGACTGGCACGTGCTGCAACCGGTGCTCCTCGCGCCGACCGCCGGGGCGCCGGCCCGTGCGGGCGCGGGCCCGGGCGAGGGCTCGGGTGCGTCGTGAGGATCGGGATCGTCTGCCCCTACGCCCTCGACGTCCCGGGCGGGGTCCAGCTGCACGTGCGCGACCAGGCGCGCGAGCTGCGGCGCCTGGGCCACGAGGTGGGCGTGCTCGCGCCGGGCGATGAGCGGGGGGCGGGCGCTTCGCGCGAGGACGGCGAGCCGGGGGAGCCGGGCCTCGAGCTGGCGGGGCGCGTCGTCGCCGTGCCCTTCAACGGGTCGGTCGCGCGCCTGTCCTTCGGCCCCGTCACGGCCGCCCGGGTGCGCCGGTGGCTGGCCGCCGGGCGCTGGGACCTCGTCCACGTCCACGAGCCGGCGTCGCCGAGCCTGGGCCTGCTCGCCCTCCTCGCCGCCGAGGTGCCCGTCGTCGCCACCTTCCACAGCGCGCTCGAGCGCTCGCGCGCCATGCGCGCCGCCCAGCCGCTGCTGCGGCCGGGCTTCGAGCGCATCTCCGCGCGGGTGGCGGTGAGCGAGGACGCGCGGCGCACCGTCGTCGAGCACCTGGGCGGCGACGCCGTCGTCGTCCCCAACGGCGTGCGGGTGGACGACTTCGCCGGCGCGGCGCCGGACCCCCGGTGGCTGGGGGCGCGGGCGGGGAGGCCCCCCGTGCTCGGCTTCCTCGGACGCCTCGACGAGCCGCGCAAGGGCCTGGCCGTGCTGGCCGCCGCCCTGCCGCGCCTGCGCGCCGCCCACCCCGGCCTGCGCCTGCTCGTGGCCGGCTCCGGGGACGGCGACGCGCTGCGGCGGCTGCCCGCCGAGGACGCCGCCGCGCTCGAGCTCCTCGGCCCCGTGAGCGAGGAGGGCAAGCGGGCGCTGCTCGCCTCGGTCGACGCCTACGTCGCCCCGCAGACCGGGGGGGAGAGCTTCGGCATCGTCCTCGTCGAGGCCATGGCGGCCGGCGCGCCGGTAGTGGCGAGCGCCCTGCCGGCCTTCCGGCGCGTCCTCGGGCAGGGGGAGCTCGGGGCGCTGTTCGCCGTCGGCGACGCCGACGCGCTGGCGGCTGCCGTGTCGGGCGTCCTCGACGACCCCGAGGCGACCGCGGCCCGACGGGAGGCGGCCGCGGCGGCGGTGCGCCGCTACGACTGGGCCGTCGTCGCCGACGAGCTCGTCGCCGTCTACGAGACGGTGCTGCGGGGCAGCCGCGCGGAGGCCCGCGCGGCCGTCCCGCCGACCCGCCGGGGCGGTCCGCGGTGAGGGGTGCGCTCGTGGCCGCGGCGGGCCCGGCCGCGGTGCTCATCGACGTCCGCGTCCTCGTGCTGGTGCCCCTGGTCGTCCTGGGGCTCGCCCTGGCGGCGCTGCTGCTCAGCACGGCGGCCCGGCGCCTGGACCGCCTCCACCGGCGCGCCGACGGCGCCCGCGCGGCCCTCG
>NZ_JABEMA010000018.1 GCF_013004605.1 Pseudokineococcus marinus | reverse complement strand
GTCGAGGCCCGCGGCGTCGTCGCCGACCCCGCGCACCTCGACGCGTGGGTGCGGGTCTGCGCCGGGCGCACCGGCGCGCCGGTGCCCGGGTCGCTCCCGGGCGCCTTCACGCACGTCCTGGCGTCCGGGGCGTCGATGCGGCTCCTCCTGGACCCTCGCTCCCCGCTGCCGCCGCTGGGACTCGTCCACGTCGCGCAGCGCCTCGAGGTGCTGCGGCCCGTCGACGTCCGCGAACCGCTCGACCTCGCCGTCGGCGCCCGCGACCTGCGCCCGCACCGCCGGGGCCGCCAGCTCGACGTCGTCGCGACGGCGACCGCCGCCGGCGAGGTGGTCTGGCGCGGCACGAGCACGTACCTGCACCGCGAGCCGGTGCCCGGCGGCGCCGCGCCGTCCTCGGCGGGGGCGCCGCGCTCGCCCGCCGGCGAGCGCCCCGCCCCGCCCGCCGGCGCCGTCCGCTGGGTCGTGCCCGCCGGCACCGGCCGCGCCTACGCCGCCGTCTCGGGCGACCCCAACCCCATCCACCTCTCGCGCCCGACGGCGCGGCTGCTGGGCTTCCGCCGTCCCGTCGCCCACGGCATGTGGACGCTGGCGCACGCCCTCCTCGACCTCGAGGGCCGCCTCCCGACGGCGCACGACGTCACCGCCCGCTTCCTGCGCCCTCTGGCCCTGCCGGGCCGCGCCGTCCACGGCTGGCGGGCGCAGGAGGACGGCGACGGCGTCCTCTCCCTCGCCGTCCGCCGCGAGCGCGACGGCGAGCCGCACCTGCTCGCGGACGTCGCGCCCCTCTGAGCGCCGAGAGGGAGGCTGTGGTCACCGCGTGGCCCCGGACGTGAGGACAGCCTCCATCTCGGCGACAGGGCGTGGTCGCCGGTCGTGCGCGTCGAGAATCTCGACGTCGAGAGACCCGGCGTAGCATCGCCGGGTGGCGCCGGGGACGTCGGGGGGCGCGCCCCCGGGAGCGGCGGTCGACCGGGACGAGGTCGACCGCATCGTCGACGCGTGGCGCCGCGAGCGCCCGGACCTCGACGTCTCGCCGCTGCAGGTGCTCTCCCGCGTGAGCCGGCTCGCCCGGCACCTCGACCTGGCGCGCCGCGCCGCCTTCGCCGAGCACGGCCTCGAGGTCTGGTCCTTCGACGTCCTGTCGGCGCTGAGGCGCTCCGGGGCGCCGCACCAGCTGACGCCGGGCCAGCTCGTGACGTCGACGCTCGTCACGAGCGGGACGATGACGAACCGGGTCGACCGCCTCGTCGCGCTGGGCCTCGTCGAGCGCCACCCGGACCCGGCCGACCGGCGCGGCGTCCTCGTCCGCCTCACGCCGGCCGGGGCGTCGCGCGTCGACGCCGCGATGGCCGACCTGCTGGCCCGCGAGCGGCGCCTGCTCGCCGGTCTGGACGCGGGCGAGCAGGACCGGCTCGCCGACGTCCTGCGGTCCCTCGCGAGCGGCTTCGACGCCACCTCGGGCGGCCGCGGCGGGCTGCCGCCGGAGGTCTGAGCCCGCGCCCGGGGCCACGGCACCCCCTCGTGCCCACATCGTGGACACTGGCGGGGTGACCGCTCGCTCCGGCCCCCGCTCGTCCTCCCCCGCCGCGCAGGACGGCGACCGGCCCGTCGTCGCGCCGGACCCCGTCACCGTCGCGACGACGCGCGTCGCCGACCCGGGCCAGCGCCTGGAGATGATGACGTGGGCGAGCGCGGGCGCGCGGATGGCCGAGTCCTTCCCCGGCTTCCTCGGTGCGGGGTGGGTGCGCGGCGGTGCCGGCTCGCGGGAGTGGCACATGCTCTACCGCTTCGCCGACGAGGACTCCCTCGCGGGCTGGGAGGGCTCGGCGCAGCGGCGGTGGTGGCTCTCGGGGGCGCCGGGCACCGTGCGCGAGGCGCAGACCGAGCGCCGGACGGGCATCGAGGGCTGGTTCGACGCGGCGCACGGCAGCGTCGTCGGGCCCGCGCCGAAGGGCGCACCTGCGCGGTGGCGGCAGATGCTCGTCATCTTCTCGGTGTTCCTGCCGCTGTCGCTGCTCGTCAACGCGACGCTCGGCGTCGTCCTCGCCCCGCTCGTGCCGCTCGTCGTCCGGGTGGCGCTCGTGACGACGCTCATGACGCCGGTGATGACCTACCTGGCGCTGCCGTGGGCGACGCGGAAGCTGCAGTGGTTCCTGGACGGCGAGAGGGCCCCCTGGCGGCGGAGCCGCTGATCGGACGCCGGCGGCGGAGGCGCGGTCGAACGCCGGCGGCGCTGACCGCGCGTCCTCAGCCGGCGACCTCGGCGGCCTCGAGCCAGGCCTCCTCGACCTGCTCGCGCTCGGCCTGGACGGCGCGGAGCTCGGCGTCGAGGGAGGTCACGGCCGCGTGGTCGGTCGCGGCGGCGGCCATGCGGCCCATCAGGTCGGCCTCGGAGGCCTGCAGCTTCTCCAGGCGCCGCTCGAGCCGCTGCGCCTCCTTGCGCGCGGTGCGGACCTCCGCGGCCGAGGCGCCGCTCGCCGGGGGCGCGGCCGCGGGGGTGGTGGCGGGGGCCCCGGGGAGCGCCGCCCCGGCGGTGGCGCCGTCGGCCTTCGCGGCCGAGCGCAGCGCCAGGTACTCCTCGACGCCGCCGGGCAGGTCGCGCACCTGGCCGTCGCCGAGCAGCGCGACCTGGTGGTCGGTGGTGCGCTCGAGCAGGTACCGGTCGTGGGAGACGACGACGAGGGTGCCGCGGAACCCGTCGAGGACGTCTTCCACTGAGGCGAGCACGTCGGTGTCGAGGTCGTTCGTCGGCTCGTCGAGGAGCAGGACGTTGGGCTCGTGCACGAGCAGGCGCAGCAGCTGCAGGCGCCGGCGCTCGCCGCCGGAGAGCTCGCCGACCGGCGTCCACGCGCGGTCACGGGTGAAGCCGAGCCGCTCGACGAGCGAGCTGGCGGTCACGGGCTTGCCGTCGACGACGAGCTCGCGCCGCTCGCGCTCCACGGCCTCGAGCGCGCGCAGGTCCGCGACCTCCTCGAGCTCGCGCAAGGACTGCGACAGCACCGCGACCTGCACGGTCTTCCCCCGCCGCACGCGGCCGCCGTCCGGCTCGAGCTCGCCGGTGAGCAGGCGCAGCACCGTGGTCTTGCCGGCGCCGTTGACGCCGACGACGCCGACCCGCTCCCCCGGCGCCAGCCGCCAGGTGACGCCGTCGAGCAGCGTGCGCGGTGCACCGCCGGCCTCCCCGGGGACGCGGTAGACGACGTCCTCGAGGTCGAGCACGTCCTTGCCGAGGCGCGCGCTCGCCGTCGCCGTGATCTCCACGGTCTCCCGCGGCGGCGGCTCGGCGGCGACGAGCTCGGCCGCGGCGTCGAGGCGGAACTTGGGCTTGCTCGTGCGCGCGGGCGCGCCGCGGCGCAGCCAGGCCAGCTCCTTGCGCAGCAGGTTGGCGCGGCGGTCGGCCGTGACCTGGGCGACGCGGGCGCGCTCGGCGCGGGCGAGGACGTAGGCGGCGTACCCGCCGTCGTACTTCTCGACGCCGCCGCCGGTGACCTCCCACGTCTGCGTGCAGCAGGCGTCGAGGAACCACCGGTCGTGCGTGACGACGAGCAGCGCGCCGCGTCCGGCGGGCCAGCGGGTGCGCAGGTGCTCGGCGAGCCAGGCGACGCCCTCGACGTCGAGGTGGTTGGTGGGCTCGTCGAGGACGACGAGGTCGTGGTCGCCGACGAGGACGGCGGCGAGCGCAGCGCGGCGGCGCTGGCCGCCGGACAGGGCGGACAGCGGCGCGTCGAGGCCGCCGGGCACGGAGGTCTGGACGTCGTCGAGCAGGCCGCTGACGACGTCGCGCACCCGGGCGTCGCCCGCCCACTCGTGGTCGGCGGCGTCCCCGACGACGAGCTCGCGCACCGTGCCGGTGGCGTGCGGGTCGTCCGCCTGCGGCAGCACGCCCACGCGCAGGCCGCGGGTCTGCGTGACGCGGCCGCCGTCGGGCTCGTGCTCGCCGGTGAGGACGCGCAGGAGCGTCGACTTGCCGTCGCCGTTGCGGCCGACGACGCCGATGCGGTCCCCGTCGTCGAGGCCGAGGGAGACGCCCGCGAGCACGTCGCGGGCGCCGAGGACGACGGAGACCGACTCCGCGTTCAGCAGGTGCGCCACCCCACCAGCGTGCCGCACCGGCCGGGGTGCTCCGCGCCGCGGCCACGCGGCGTCGTCGGTCAGCGCCCGACGTCGACGACGCGGGCGCCGTGCACGGGCCCCGTGACGCGGCGGACGTCGGCGGCGGCCCCGGAGGCGGCGAGCGCCACCGCCACGGCGAGGCCCTGCTCGCGGCCGTCGACGAGGAAGGCCGTCGTCGGCCCCGAGCCGGAGACGAGCGCCGCCACGGCCCCCGCCTCGAGGCCCACCTGCAGCGTCGTGGCGAGGTGGGGCGCGAGGGCGAGCGCCGGCTCCTGGAGGTCGTTGACGAGGGCGGCCCCGACGGCCGCGGCGTCCCCGGCGCGCAGCGCCTGGAGGAGCTCGTGCACCGCGGTCTCATCGACGTCGAGCGCGGCGCCCGCGGCCGCCCGGCCGGCCTCGCCGCGCCGGCGGTCGAGCTCGCCGTAGACGGCGGGCGTCGAGAGGCCCGACGCGGACAGCGCCAGCACCCACGAGCGCTCTCCGCGGGCGAGGGCCGGGACGACCTGCTCACCGCGGCCCGTGCCCACCGCCGTGCCCCCGAGCAGCGCGAAGGGGACGTCGGCGCCGAGCTCCCCGCCGAGCGCGAGGAGGTCCTCGCGCCCGAGCCCGGTGCCCCACAGGGCGTCGCACGCGACGAGCGCGGCCGCGGCGTCGGCGCTGCCGCCCGCCATGCCCCCGGCGACGGGCACCGTCTTGGTGATGTCGAGGCGCACGCGCGGCGGGACCCCGGCCCGCTCGGCGAGGAGCAGCGCGGCCCGGACGGCGAGGTTGCGCTCGTCGACGGGGACGTGCTCGGCGCCCTCCCCCGTGACGGCGCACTCCAGGCCCCGGGACGGCGAGGCCCGCACGTCCTCGGGCAGGGACACCGCCTCGAAGACCGTGACGAGCTCGTGGGAGCGGTCGGGCCGCAGCCCGCCGACGCGCAGCGCGAGGTTCACCTTGGCGTGGGCGCGGGCCACGACCGACGCCCCGGGCACGGGGAGGACGCGCACCTCGCCGCTGCCCATGCCGGGACCATAGGCGACGCCGTCGGCGGGCACCCCCGGTACCCGGCAGTCACCCGTGGTGACCGCAGCAGCGACGTCTCGGCGTCAGCGGGCGGGCGCCTCGACGCCGTCGGGCCCGAGGACGTCGAGGGCGGCGTCGGCCACGGCGACGAAGCCGGCGACGTCGAGGCGCTCGCCGCGCAGGGCGGGGTCCACGCCGGCGGCGCGGAGCGCCTCCTCGGCCCGGGCGGCGCCTCCGGCCCAGCGCGCCAGTGCGGCCCGCAGCGTCTTGCGGCGCTGCGCGAAGGCGGCGTCGACGACGGCGAAGACGGCCTCACGGCCCGCCCGGCTGGCCGGGGGGTCGCGGCGCACGAGGTGCACGAGCCCGGAGTCGACGTTGGGCGCCGGCCAGAAGACGGTGCGGCCCACCGCCCCCGCCCGGGCGACGTCGCCGTACCAGGCGGCCTTGACCGAGGGGACGCCGTAGGCGCGGCTGCCGGGCTCGGCGGCGAGCCGGTCGGCGACCTCGGACTGCACCATGACGAGCGCGCTGCGCAGCCCGGGCAGCCGCTCGAGGAGCGTCAGCAGCACCGGCACCGCGACGTTGTAGGGCAGGTTGGCCACGAGCGCCGTCGGCGAGCCGGCACCCGCGCCGAGGACGTCGGCCGCCGCGACCCGCAGGGCGTCGGCGCCGACCACGGCGAGCCGCGGCGGGACGGCGTCGTCGGCCCCCCGGCGGGCGGCGACCGTGCGGGGCAGCTCGTCGGCGAGCACGGGGTCGACCTCGACGGCGACGACGCCGGCGCACCGCTCGAGGAGCGCGAGCGTCAGCGACCCCAGCCCGGGGCCGACCTCGAGCACGACGTCGTCGGCCCCCACCCCGGCGCGGCGCACGATGCGCTGCACCGTCCCCGCGTCCGTGACGAAGTTCTGCCCGAGGGTCTTCGTGGGCCGCACGCCGAGGCGGGTCGCCAGCGCGCGCACGTCGGAGGGGCCGAGGAGCGCTCGCTCCTCGGCCCCTCCGACGCGGTCGGTCTCGCTCAGGGCGTCAGAGCCCCAGCTTGCGCGAGCACGCGGGCCAGGCGCCGTAGCCGCCGCGGTCGGCGCGCACCTTCTCGGCGATGGCGATCTGCTGCTCGCGGCTGTTCTCGTGCGGGTAGCCCGAGCCGCCGTAGGCCCGCCACGTCTGCAGGTTGAACTGCAGCCCGCCGTAGTAGCCGTTGCCCGTGTTGATGCCCCAGTCGCCGCCCGACTCGCACTGCGCGAGGGCGTCCCAGGCGCTGCCGGAGGCAACGGGCGCCGAGGGCGTCGGCGGCTCCGGGGCGGGCTCGGGCTCCGGGGCGGGGGCCGGCGCCTCGGCCGGGGCGGGCGCCGGAGCGCTGGACGACCCGCCCGAGGAGGAGCCGCCGGACGAGGAGCCGCCCGAGGACGACCCGCCGGACGAGCGCGCGGGCTCGGCGGCAGGGGCCGGCTCGGGCTCGGGCGCCGGGCGCTCGGCCGTGCCGACGAGGACGACGCGCGGGCGCGGCGCGGTGGTGACGTCGTCCGCCACCTGGTCGCGGGCGACGACCTGGCCGTCGGCGGTGGTCTGCGCGAAGCGCAGGGTGCGGACGCCGTCGGCGCCCTCGTCCGCGACGCGCGTCTGGCCCTCGAAGAGGTCGTCGGTCTCCCGTCGCTCGACGGGCGCCTCGACGGGCTGCTCCTCGACGACCTCCTCGGTGAGGACGCGCACGACGGTGACGACGAGCCCGGGCGTGAGCGGCGAGGCCTCGTCCACGGAGACGCGGTCGGCGTCGCCGACGGCGACCCCGGCCTCGGACAGCAGCGCGCCCACGGAGGTGGCGGTGCTCGTGAGGGGCTGGGCCTTCCCGTCCGCGACGACGGTGACGTCCTTCGGCGTGACGAGCTCGACGCTGCCCCCGCCGCGCCCCAGGGGCATGGAGCGCGACGCCGACAGCGCGGCGCCCTGGGAGCGCACGCCCAGGTCGTCGAGGGCCTCGTCGAGCGTGAGCGCCGTCGTCCAGTGCGTGCTGGTCTCGCCGTCGACCGTGAGCTCGAGCTGGCGGGCGTGGCGGACGACGACCGTGCCGCCGTCCTCGACGTCGCCGTCGACCGCGGGGGCCACGAGGTCGCGCGGGCCGACCTCGACCCCGCCCTCGGCGAGGACGTCGGCGACGTCGTCGCCGAAGAGGCGGACCTCCTGGCTCGCGCCGTCGACGTCGAGCTCCACCGTCGTCGACCCGGCCGCGTAGACCGCCGCACCGCCGAGCAGCGCCACGAGGGCGGCGCCCTGGACGGCGGCGGTGGCGGCGCGACGTCCGCGCGAGCGGCGGGCCGGCGCGGGCGCGGCCAGCGTCGCCGACTCGTCCAGCAGGGCGTCGAGGCGGTCGGTGCCGGGCTCGGACGGGGTCCCGGAGGACGAGGGGGGCGTGGCGGGCGAAGAGCTCAACAGGCGTCCTGACGTCGCGCGTTCCCGGGCGCTCGTGCGGGGAGGGCGGGCCGCGCGCAGCCGAGCGGGCCCCGCGCGGTGGAGGTCCACCGGGGGCCGCGTCGGTGCAGAGGGCGTCGCCCGGAGCCTTCCCCAGCCCCGGCTGACACGCCGACCGTAACCGATCCGAGACCTGGTGTCACACCCCTGGCCCCCTCCCGGCCCACCGCCGGCCACCCGCCCGCCTCCGGCCGACCGCACGGCCGCCCCCCGACCAGGACGCCACGGCGCGCATCACCAGGGCCCGTAGAGCTCCTCGGCGGTGGCGGCGACGGCCGTGCACAGCTCCTCGAGCGGCACGTCGAGGACGCCGGCGACGACGCGCGCCGTGTGCGGCACGAGGTAGCTGGCGTTGGGGCGCCCGCGGTGCGGGGACGGCGTGAGGAAGGGCGCGTCGGTCTCGAGGAGCACGCGCTCCAGCGGGACGACGGACAGCGCGCTGCGCAGGCCGCCGGCGTTGGAGAAGGTCACCGTGCCGGCGAAGGACAGCCAGTAGCCGCGCGCCACGCACTCGCGTGCCATGTCGACGTCGCCGGAGAAGCAGTGGAGGACGACGCGCTCGGCGCGCTCCTCGGCCAGGACCCGCAGGACGTCGGCGTGCGCGTCCCGGTCGTGGACCTGCACGGGAAGCCCCAGCTCCTTCGCCAGGCGGACGTGCGCGCGGAACGACTCCTCCTGCGCGGCGACGGCGGCCGCGTCGCCCGCGTCGGTGCGGAAGGCGTCCATGCCCGTCTCCCCCACCACCCGGATCCGGTCGGCCCGGGCGAGGCGGCCGATCTCCTCGAGGGCGTCGTCCAGCTCGCCGCGCGCGGCGAGGACGGGCGCCTCGTTGGGGTGGAGGGCGACGCCGCCGACGAGCTCGGGGTGGCGCTGCACGGCCTCGACCGTCCACCGGGCCGCGGGGAGGTCGCAGCCGATCTGCACCGCGCGCGGGACGCCGGCCGCCGCGGCGAGGGCGAGCAGGTCCGCGACCGTGCGCCGGTCGCCGTCGTCCGACCGCTCGTCGGCACCGGGCCCGTCGACGATGTCAAGGTGGGTGTGGTCGTCGACGACGGGGACGGGCAGGGGCTCGGGGGCAGGCGGCCAGGACCGGTCGCGCCGCCGGCCGTCGGCGCCCGTCGACGAGCGCGCACGCGGGCGGGCGGGCTCCTCAGCCACCGGCCTGCTCCTCGCGGAGCCGCTCCAGCTCGGTCTCGACGACGTCCTCGTCCAGCTTGGTGAACACGGGGGTCGGCTTGCCCACCGGCGTGCCCGGCACGACCGGGACCGAGCCCCAACCGGGGGCGCCGTCCCCGCCGCGCGGCGTCTGCAGCACCGGGTAGGGGCTGCCGCCGTCGAGGTCCTCGACCTCCCTCAGCTCGGGCATCGGCGAGACCGTGCCGGTGCCGCCCATGACCTCGTGCACGGCCTGCGCGCTGTGCGGCAGGTACGGCGCGAGCAGGCCCCGGCAGTCCGAGACGCCCTGCGCGGCCACGTGGAGCACCGTGCGCATGCGGTCGGGGTCGCTCGTGCGCAGGGCCCACGGCGCCGTCTCGGACAGGTAGCGGTTGACCTCGCCGACCGCGCGCATCGCCTCGGACAGCCCCTGGCGCTGGCGGTGGGTGGCCACGAGGTCGCCGACGACGCCGAACGCGCCCGACGTCGTGGCCATGAGCTCGCGGTCGCGGTCGGTGAGGTCGCCCGCCTCGGGGATGCTCCCGACGTTCTTGGCGATGAGGCTCGCGGTCCGGTTGACGAGGTTGCCCCAGCCGGCGACGAGCTCGTCGTTCGTGCGGCGGGTGAACTCGCGCCAGGTGAAGTCGGTGTCGTGCGCCTCGGGGCCGGCGGCCGACAGGAAGTAGCGCAGCGCGTCGGGCTGGTAGCGGGAGAGCACGTCGCGGACGGAGATGACGACGCCCCGGCTGGAGGAGAACTGGCGCCCCTCCATCGTGAGGAACTCGCTGGCGACGACCTCCGAGGGCAGGGCCAGGTCGCCGAAGGCGCCGGGCCGCCCGCCGCGCGAGCCGCGCCCGTCGTAGCCGGCCAGCTCGGCCGGCCAGATGAGCGAGTGGAAGACGATGTTGTCCTTGCCCATGAAGTAGGCGCCGCGCGCGCCCTCGGACCAGTAGGGCCGCCAGGCCTCCGGGTCGCCGGCGCGGCGGGCCCACTCGACGCTGGCGGACAGGTAGCCGACGACGGCGTCGAACCACACGTACAGCCGCTTGGTCGGGTTCTCCTCCCAGCCCGGCAGCGGCACCGGGATGCCCCAGTCGATGTCGCGGGTGATCGCGCGGGGGCGGATCTCCTCCAGCAGGTTCCGGCTGAAGCCGAGCACGTTGGGCCGCCACGACGGCGAGCCCGTCTTCGTCTCGAGCCAGGCGCCCACGGCCTCGGCGAGCGCGGGCAGGTCGAGGAAGAAGTGCTGGCTCTCCACGAACTGCGGGGTCTCGCCGTTGATGCGGCTCACCGGGTTCTTGAGGTCGACCGGGTCGAGCTGGTTGCCGCAGTTGTCGCACTGGTCGCCGCGGGCGCCGTCGAAGCCGCAGATCGGGCAGGTGCCCTCGATGTAGCGGTCCGGCAGCGTGCGGCCCGTCGACGGCGAGACGGCGCCCATCGTCGTCCTCTCGACGAGGTAGCCGTTGCGGTGGACCGTGCGGAACATCTCCTGCACGACGGCGTAGTGGTTGCGCGTCGTCGTGCGCGTGAAGAGGTCGTACGACAGGCCGAGGGCCTGCAGGTCCTCGGCGATGACGCGGTTGTACCTGTCCGCCAGCGCCTGCGGCGTCACGCCCTCGCGCTCGGCCTGCACGAGGATCGGCGTCCCGTGCTCGTCGGTGCCCGAGACCATGAGGACGTCGTGGCCCGCCATGCGCTGCTGCCGCGCGAACACGTCGGAGGGGACGCCGAAGCCGGCGACATGACCGAGGTGGCGGGGGCCGTTGGCGTAGGGCCAGGCCACCGCGGCGAGGACGTGCGTCATGCCGCCAGCGTAGTGACGGCGGCGGCCGCCCCCCGCCGCCGCCGACGGGGCGGTCGGGCGACCCCGGGCTCAGGCGGGTGCGACGTCCGTGACGACGACCTGCGTGCCGGCGCAGGCGGTCCCGCGCTCGACGGGGCGAGGCGTGCCCGTGACGCGGACGCGGTCGCCCACCGAGACCTCGACGTCCGCGGGCAGCTGCAGGGAGAAGACCTGGCCGCCGCTCGTCATCTCGACGCAGCCCGCCGCCGAGGGCTCGACGACCTCGCCGACGAGGACGGTCGGCCGCGGGACGTCGGTCGGCGCCGTGGGCGGCGCCGTCGGGCGCGGCAGCAGCGGGAGGCCGCCGCCGCTCGGGCCCGGGGACGAGGACGGCGAGGTGGCGCCGGGCTCGTCGCCGGGCGCGGGGCTGGTCGTCATGCCGCCCATCGTCGGGCCGCCCGTCGTGGGAGCGCCGGTCGTGGGAGCGCCGGTCGACGTGGCGGTCCCCTCGTCGGAAGCGCCGGAGGTCGGCGCAGGACCCGTCGCCGAGCCGGCTGCCGGGGACCCCGCCCCTGCGTCGTCGGCGCCGCAGCCGACGAGGGCGAGCAGGGCGGCGACGGCGACCACCGCCGGGAGGGCCGCTCGCCGGACGGCCGCGGGTCGGGTCGTCGCGGGTCGGGTCGTCGCAGGTCGGGTCGTCGCGGGCCGGGTCGTCGCGCCACGGCTCCCGGCGTCGCGAGAGCGAGCGGAGGGCGCGGAGGGGACCGGGCGGCCGGCGGGGAGCGTCACGGGGCTGGGACGCACGGGGGCGCCCCTCCGGTTCCCGGCGCGTCCGCGGGCGCCCTGCCTCCGGTCGTGACCGCCGCCCGGCGCCCCGGCACCCCGGCAGCCCGGCAGCCTGCGGCTGCGGTGCCGGTCTGGTGGGATCGGCGTCATGGCGCCGCCCCCCGCACCCCCCGACCGGCTCGCCGCCAGCACCGTCGGCGAGGAGGGTCCTCGTGTCGTCTTCGTGCACGGGCTCTTCGGGCAGGGTCGCAACTGGGCGACGGTGGCGCGGTCGCTGGCGGGTGGACCGCGGCGGGTGACGGTCCTCGACCTGCCCGACCACGGGCGCTCCCCGCGGTCCGAGCGCGTCGACTACCTCGCCATGGCCGAGCGCGTGGCCGTCGAGCTCGAGGAGCTGGGCGAGCCCGTCGTCCTCGTCGGCCACTCGATGGGCGGCAAGGTCGCCATGCAGCTGGCCCTCCGGCGCCCCGAGCTGGTGCGGGCGCTCGTCGTCGTGGACATCGCGCCGGTGGAGTACCCGCTCGCGGGCGGGCGCACCGACGACCCCGAGGAGGAGGCCTCCCCCTTCGCCGACTACATCGACGCGATGCGAGCCGTCGACCTCGACCGCCTCGGCAGCCGCGAGGAGGCGCACGACGCCCTGCGCGACGTCGTCCCCAGCGACGCGGTGCGCGGGTTCCTCCTCCAGAGCCTGCTGCGCGAGCGGGGCGACGGCGACGGAGGGCCCTCCTGGCGGTGGGCGCTCAACCTGCCCGTGCTGCGGGAGGGCCTCGAGGTGCTGCGCGGCTTCCCCGCGCCGCCGGAGGGCGCGGTCTTCGACGGGCCGGTGCTGTGGGTCGCCGGGGCGACCTCCCACTACGTCCTCGACCGGGACCGCTCCCGCATGCAGGAGCTCTTCCCCTCGACCCGGCTGGTGCGCGTCAAGGGGGCCGGGCACTGGGTCCACTCCGAGCAGCCCGAGGTCTTCACCGCCACCCTCGAACGCTTCCTCGCCTCGGTGGAGGCCGGCGGCGCCCCGTCCTAGAGCTCGCTGGGTCGACGCGACGTCGCGTCGTCGTGTCGTCGTGTCGTCGTGTCGAGTGCGCCTGGGACGCACGCGTCCGGCCTCCTGCGCCGACGCCCGTCCGCGCCGGCGACGTCCGTCCCATCCTCCTCGCACCACCCGTCGACCTCGGCGAGGTCGTGCGCGGGTCGTCGTCATCGACGAGGCGCAGCGGTCAGTACGGCGGCTCACCGTCCCCCCACGAGTCGTGCTGGTGGGCCGGCGCCTCGTCCACCTCGCTCGCGGCCGTGCTCGGGCTCGAGGTGGCTGCCGCCGCGCTCCCGCGACCGCTGGGAGACCGTCCTCCGTCACCACCGTGACGCCGGCGCAGCTCCTGCTGCTGCCGTGCGCGCTCGGCGTGCACCCGGTCCAGGTCGTGGGCGGCGGAGTCGCGGTGGGGGTAGCGCGCGGGGCCCAGGAGCCGCTCCTCGAGGGCGGCGGCGGCCGCGTCGAGGGCGTCCGTCTTCGCGCGGACACCATCGGCGGCAGGCGGTGCGGGGCGCGGCAGCAGCGGGTGGGCGGGCACCTGGACGACCTGTCCGAGCGGGGTGGTCCAGGTCAGGCCGGGGTCGCGGGCGTCGTCGGTCATGGGCACGGCGGTCCATCCGTGGTGGTGCTTGGCGAGGTGGTGACGGCGGCAGAGGACGTCGAGGTTGCACGGGCACGTCGGCCCGCCGGTGGCGTGGGAGACGCGGTGGTCGAGGTCGCAGCGGGTCGCGGGCATCCGGCAGCCGGGGGCCTGGCAGCGGGGTGAGCGGGTGCGCACCCAACGGGCGCAGCCCTCGGTCGGCGCGTACGGGCCGGGCCCGCCGGTGAGGGCGGCGTAGGAGCAGCCGGGGCGTCGGGCGGCGCGGCGCAGCGAGGCGTGCGGTGAGGTCGGTGAGGGGCCCGTCACCGGCCCCGGCGGAGACAGCGGCGGCGCTGCGGCTGCGGCAGTCATGTCAGGTGCCGGGGATGTCGTTGGCGACGGCGTGAGGTCGTCGGGGGTGTCGACGCGCACGGTGATCGCCGCTCTGGGGCCGCGTCGGGCGGGTGCGGTCCGCGGGCGCCCCCGCGGTGGGTCGGGCGGCGCTGTCGTCGAACACCCCGCCGTCGTGGTGGCGGCGGTGGTGGTGGGGTCGAGGGTGAGGAGGTGGCCGTCGAGGCCGACGAGGTGGCCGGTGAGCGGTGCGGTCAGGGCGCGGCGGAAGCGGTGCCCGGCGGCGAGCAGCTCGGCGACAGCCATGGCCGGGACGGGTCCGAGGGTGGGGTGCTGGGCGGGGTCGTCGTCCAGGCCGAGGAGGCTGGACAGGGCCACGATGACCTGCGGGCCGTGCGGGCTGCGCGCCCGCGCTACACCCGTCGTCGCGGCCGGAGCCGTCCCCGCACTGGCGTTCACGTCCGCGCGGGCGGCAGCACCGGCGTGAGCGCCGGTGGGCAGGTCGGTGGTGGTGGCGAGGTCGACGAGGGCGTCGAAGCGGCGGGCGTCGATGCCCCGCCGGTCCGCAACCCCGTCCCACGGTCGCTCAGGGCGAGGGGGTCCCGGCCCGCGGCGGTGGCGGCGTGCGGGTCGACCCGCCCGTGCTCCCCGGCCCGGGCCCGGGCCTGGGTCGTCAGCCGCTCGAAGACGCAGGCCAGGTCCAGCACCGGACCCGTCGCGACCAGCTGCGCCATCCCGTCCTCGACCGGGAACAGGCGCACCCCGCGGGCGCACGTCGCCCGCCGCACCCGCCGGCGCACCGCCTCAGGGTCGGTCGTGGCGACCAGGTGCCGCACCCGCGCCCGCAGCGCCGGGACCGTCAACGGGCCCAGGTCGCCGGCCAGGGCCGCATCCACCGCCGCCGCGTGAGGAGCCGAGAGGGCGACGATCTCGTCGGCGACCAGCCGGGAGCGCTGCGGGTCGATCCGCCCCGCCTCCAACGCGGCCAACGTCACCGGCAGCCGCGTCGTCACCGCCAGGGCCTCGGCGACCACCTCCTGCGCCCGCCGCAGCGGCACCACCAGCGCGACCGCCAGCTCCGCCGCCGCGGCCTCGAACGCCACACCCGCATCCCGCCCCGACCCCGCCCCCGGACTGGAGGTCTCCGCCAGCGTCACCACACCGACCGCACCTGGCCGCCCGGCGCCGTCACCAGCGTCAGCCAGCGGCGCCGCCGGCCCACCCGACGCGCCCAGCTCGTCCACCAGCGCGGCGACCTGCCGCAGCAGCCCCGCCCACGCCCTCGACCGCGCCACCTCCAGCGCGACGACCGCCTGGACCCGACCCAGCGCCCCCGCGCGCACCGCGGAACGGACCCGACCGGTCTCGCGCACGAGCTCGTCGGCCGGGCCGTGGTCTGCGGCGGGAGCGACCGCGCTGTCGGAGGCACCCGCGGCAGCCCCGGTCACGTCAGGGGAGCCCGCACCCCGACCGGCGTGCGGCGAGGCGGACGGCAGGACGACGTCGTCCCCCCCGGCCCCGCTCACGCCCGTCTCGAACACGTGCACGACGCTACGGGTGGGGTCCACTAGCGCCTCGAACGGCGCCGCGGTCTGTGGACGACGCCCTACTCCGCCGACCTGTGCGCAGCCGCCGGACACGCCCGACGACCGGCGCTCCCCCGACGACCGGCGCACCCCGACCTCACGACCGGACCCGCCCCTGAGCCCCGGAGGCGGCCCTCGGTCCGTACTGAGCCCGGGCCGTCGCCCGGGCGGAGGGGTCAGCTCACGCGGACCCGCATGGACGTGCCGTCCTCGGAGACGACGCGCATCTTCACGCCGACCGCGGGGAGCTTCACGCCCTGGGCCGGGAACTCCTCGAAGAAGAACTTCTTCGTGTCGTCGAAGACCCGCGCCGGCTTCTGCCCGCGGATGTAGCTGGGCTGGCCGTCGACGTGGAGCGTGAACGAGTCCACCGGCTGCGTCCCGAAGGGCGCGTCGTAGGACTGGATCCGCGTCCGCCAGGGCTGGCCCTGGAGGTTGTAGATCGGCCGCGGGTGCGCGTCGACGATGAGGTTGCGCCCCTCGCCGAAGTGGTCGCTCACGTTGTTGTCCGCCATGGACGTGTCCCAGTAGGTGACGAGGAGCCCCTCCTGGTACGGGAAGTGCTCGACGAAGTCCGGCAGCGCGCTCCCGAAGCCGAAGTTGTACGGCCCCGTCCGCAGGTACTGGTCGTAGCTCACGTAGCTGCGGTGACCAGCGATGTAGTAGTTGTCGTAGCCCTTCGTCTGGCTCGCCCCCACCGCCGTGAAGCCGTCCAGCGCCAGCACCGACGGGACGCTCTCGGCGCCGTTGCTGAACACGGTGCGGCCGTTCGCCGTGATGGCGATGTCGTCGGCGAAGAAGCCGGCCTCGGTGTACCCGCCGTCCGTGCGGTAGAGCATGCGCAGCTGCACCCGCTGGCCCGCGTAGGCGTCGAGCGGCACGACGACGTCGCCCCACTCGGGGTGCATGCCCGAGAGCGACGGGGCGCCCGAGCTGTCCGTGTCGAAGGCGGTGCCGTCGACCGTGCCCTGCAGGGACGTCCAGTTCTTCCCGCCGTCGGTCGACGCCTGGAAGTACAGGTAGTCGTAGTCGGCCTCGATGCCCCAGCGGGCCTTCAGCGTCGCCTGCGCGGTGGTGGCCCTCCGCAGGTCCGCCGTCGCCGTCATCGTGCTGCTGAGGTTGTCGGCGCGGCCGGACCACCACTGCTTCTCGCCCGCGAAGGGGGCGCCGAACTCCGTCGTCACCTGCTTGTCCGGGAGCACCGAGACGATGGCCTGGGCCTTCGCGGTGTTGTACTCCTGCGGGCCGAGGTCGATGGTGCGCTTCCGGCCCGCGGGGACGACCTCGTAGTCGAGCCAGCCGAGCTGGAGCTTCTCCCAGGCGCCGAGGTCGCCGGCGCGGGAGCCGAGGGGCTCGCCCTCCGCGCCGAGGCGGCTCTGCGCCATGAGCGACCAGTACTCGACGTTGTTGCTCGCCTTGCCGGTCGTGTCGTAGTCGTCCGGGAGCCCGAGGTCGTGCGCGAACTCGTGGGCGAAGACGGAGTAGCCGCCGTTCTCCGGCTGGACGGTGTAGTCGCCCACCCAGATGCCGGTGTCGCCGATCTGGGTGCCGCCGAGCTTGTTGGTCTCCGGGCCCGTCGCGCCCTGGTCGGTGCCGAAGGCGTACCAGCGGTGCGCCCAGATGGCGTCCTCGCCGTACGTCGGGTCGCCGTCGGACTCGTCGCCGCCCGCGTGGACGATCTGGAAGTGGTCGATGTAGCCGTCGGGCTCGTTGAAGTCGCCGTCGCCGTCGTAGTCGTAGCGGTCCTGCTGGTCGAACTCGGCCAGCTCGGCGGCGATGTCCTCGTCGCTCATGCCCGCGGCCTCGCGCTCGGCCACCCACTGGTCGACGGCGTCGCGGACGAGGTACCAGGCGCCGGCGTCCGTGCGGCCGTAGCGCGCCTCGTTGTAGGGCACCTGGACCCAGTCGGAGACCTCGCCGTCGACGCTGTAGCGACCGGAGGACTGGGCCTCGTAGTAGCTCTTGAGCGTCGCGTCGCCGTCGCCGAAGTACAGGTCCTGGTAGTGCTGCTGGTCGTAGTCAGGCTGCCAGACCGTCGTGTTGTCGACGGAGCGGTCGGGCTCGGGGATCTGGTTGTGGCGGGGCCCGTCGAAGCGGGTCGGCCCGGGGGTGTCCGGGTCCGAGTCCACGTCGGGGAAGTCCGGGTGACGCTGGTCGCCGAACTCCGCCAGGATGACGAAGATCTTGTCGGTGCTCTCCCGCGAGAGCTCGACGTACTGGTCCTGCGTGGCGTTGGGGCCGCCCTCGGCCTTCGCCGGCGCGGCGCCCTCCGGCGCCGCCTCAGCGCCGACCTTGACGACGGTGCTGCCGTCGATGACCTCCGGCTGCAGCTCGCCGTCGAGCACGCCGGTGAGGGCCGCCTCGCGCAGGGCGCGGCGCTTGTCCTCGAGGGGGTTGGGGAGGTCGTCGACGAAGGGCGCCGCCTGCGGCGCCTCGGTCGTGGCCGTCCCGGAGGGTGGGGCCGCGGCGGCGGGGGCGGTGGCCGCGTAGACCAGGCCGCCTCCCAGGGCCACGCTGACCAGCCCGCACGTCAGCTTGCGCATCTGTCTCCTCGGTGAGTACCTGCGCGGAGGTCCTCCGCGCCGCGAGGGACAGTAGGCGCAGTTGCGCCGTTCGGGTAGGTGTCCGGGCGAACTACTTGACTCGACCCGGGACCGTCCGAGGGCACCGCTCGTCGCAGCGCGGTCTCCCCACCCGGGGGGACGTCGGAGGCGCGGCGGGACGGCGAGGCGCCTCAGCCCAGCTTGACGAGGCCCTTGCGCAGCTGGCGCACGGCCTGGGCGATGCGCTGCTCGTTCTCGATGAGGGCGAAGCGCACGTAGTCGTCGCCCTCGGGCCCGAAGCCGACACCGGGCGACACCGCGACGTCGCACTCGGTGATGATGTGCTTGGCGAACTCGATGGACTTCATCTCCGCGTACGGCTCCGGGATCTTCGCCCAGGCGAACATCGTCCCCTTCGGCGCCGGCAGGGGCCATCCCGCCCGGTTGACGCCCTCGACGAGGGCGTCGCGCCGCGACTGGTACACCGCGTTCACCTCGAGCGGGTAGTCGCTCGCCTCGTTGAGCGTGACCGTGGCGGCGATCTGGATGGGCTGGAAGGTGCCGTAGTCGAGGTAGCTCTTGAGCTTCGCCAGGGCGCCGACGACCTCCTTGTTGCCCACGAGGAAGGCCACGCGCCAGCCGGCCATGGAGAAGGACTTCGTCATCGAGTACAGCTCGACGGCGCACTCGGTGGCGCCCTCGCACTGCAGGATCGACGGCGGCATCCAGCCGTCGAAGGCGGTGTCGGAGTAGGCGAAGTCGTGCACGAGGACGACGTCGCGCTCCCGCGCCCAGTCGACGAGCCGCTGCAGGTCGGGCAGCTCGATGGTCGCCGTCGTCGGGTTGTGCGGGAAGGACAGGACGACCACGCGCGGCTTGGGCCAGCCCAGCTCCCACGCCTCCATGACGTTGTCGACGTACGCGGCGCCGCTCGGCCCGTCCGGCCCGTTGAGGGAGACCTGCCGGGCGTCGGCGCCGGCGAAGTAGGGGCCCCAGATGTGGATGGGGTAGCTGGGCGAGGGCACGAGGGCCGCGTCGCCCGCCTGCAGCAGCACCCACATGAGGTGGCTGAAGCCCTCCTTGGCGCCGATGGTGCTGATGACCTCGGTCTCCGGGTCCAGGGTCACGGAGAAGCGGCGCTGGTACAGGTCGGCCACCGCCTGGCGCAGCTTCGGCAGGCCGCGCGAGGAGGAGTAGCGGTGGTTGCGGGTGTTGTGCGCCGCCTCCGACAGCTTCTCCACGGTGAGCTCCGGGGAGGGGATGTCCGGGTTGCCGAACCCGAGGTCCACCACGTCGCGTCCGGCTCGGCGGGCCTCGATCTTCAGCGAGTCGATGATCGTGAAGACGTACGGCGGCAGGCCCGGAATGCGGCGGAACTCCATGTCGGGAGGGTAGACCTGCCTCCCGCGCCGGCGCGGGAGGGCTCGCCCCCCGGACACGGTCGTGGTGGCGCGCACAGCGACCTGCACATCACGGCTCGACGCCGGGCGTCGGACCTCTGACCTGCGACGACTCGCTGTCGCCGGTCGATCTGCAGGTCGCTGTGCGCGGCCCTCAGCCCTTGCGGGCCGCCACCGCCGCGTCGTAGAGGTCGCGGCTCGTCGCGCCGTGCTCGGCCGCGACGGCGCGGGCGGCGTCCTTGAGCCGCTCCCCCGCCTCCGTGCGCGCGAGCACGAGCGCCAGCAGCTCCTCCGGACCGGGCCGGGACGGACGGGCGCCCGCGACGACGAGGGTGATCTCCCCGAGGAGCGTCCGGTCCGACCAGGCGAGCAGCCCGTCGAGGTCGTCGCGCACGACCTCCTCGTACGTCTTCGTCAGCTCCCGGCAGACGGCCGCCCGGCGGTCGCCGCCGAGCACCTCGGCCATGACGGCGAGGGACGCCGCGAGCCGGTGCGGGGACTCGAAGAAGACCATCGTGCGGCGCTCGTCCGCGAGCTCGCCGAGGACGCGGCGCCGGTCGCCGTCGCGGCGTGGGAGGAACCCCTCGAAGGTGAAGCGGTCCGTCGGCAGGCCCGAGACGGCCAGCGCGGCGAGGACGGCGGACGGCCCCGGCACGGCGCTGACCGGCAGGTCCGCGGCGACCATCGCCTGCACCATCCGGAACCCGGGGTCGGAGACCGACGGCATGCCCGCGTCGCTCACGAGCACGGCGGTGCCGCCGGCGCGGACGACGGCGACGACCTCCTCGGCGCGCGCGGCCTCGTTGTGCTCGTGGCAGGACACGACGCGACCGCGCGGCTCGACGTCGAGGGCCCGCAGCAGGCGGCGCAGGCGCCGGGTGTCCTCCGCGGCCACGAGGTCGGCGGTGGCGAGCGCGTGCGCCAGGCGCGGCGGGGCGTCGCGCGCGTCGCCGATGGGGGTGGCCGCCAGCAGCAGCCGCCCGCCCGCGCGGGGTGCGACGGGCTCCAGACCCGGCGCCGCGTCGTCCTCCCCCGTGCCACTCTCGTCCGCGTCGTCCGACGCCTCGCCGGCCAGCCCGTCGCCGTCCAGCACGTCGTCGACCGGTCCGCCTTCGTCCTCCGGCTCGGGGTGCTCGCGCTGGCTCACCCGGCCGAGTCTCGCAGCCCCGCCGCGGGGCGGCGCCCGGCGGACGTCCGGGACGCCGTCGCACGCCCCGCCTAGCATCCCCCTCGTGACGACGACGCCGGACGCGCCGCCCACCGGGACCTCCCCGGCGCGCCCCTCCGGCGCCGAGGCCCCGCCGCCGGCGTCAGCGCCGGACGACGCACCGTCCCTGCGCGAGCGGCTCGTCGGCCGCCCGCCCACCGACCGGCTCTGGGGCTGGGTGGGCCCCCTCGCCGTCACCGCGCTGGCCGCGGTCCTGCGGCTGTGGGACCTCGGCCGGCCCCACCAGCTCGTCTTCGACGAGACGTACTACGTCAAGCAGGCCTACTCGCTGCTCGTGGCGGGCTACGAGCTGCGCTGGCCCGAGGGCGCCGACGAGGCCTTCGCCGCGGGCACGCCCTCGCCGCTCGACACCGCGGACTTCCCCGTCCACCCGCCCGTCGGCAAGTGGGTCCTCGCGCTCGGCCAGCTGCTGCTGGGCCAGGACAGCTCCACGGGCTGGCGGCTCGGCGCCGCGCTCGCCGGCGTCGTCTCGGTGCTCCTCGTCGCCCGCATCGCGCGGCGCCTGCTCTCCTCCACCCTGCTCGGCACCGTCGCGGGCCTGCTGCTCGCCGTCGACGGCCAGCACCTCGTGCACTCGCGCACCGGGCTCCTCGACGGCGTCCTCACCCTGTGGGTGCTGGCCGCCTTCGGCGCCCTCCTGCTCGACCGGGACGCGAGCCGGGCCCGCCTGGCGCGCGCCGTCACCACCCGCGGTCCCACCGGCGCGCGCCTGGCCGGCCTCGGCCCGTGGCTGCTGGCGCGCCCGTGGCGCCTCGTGGCCGCCGTCTGCCTCGGGCTCGCCGTCGGCACGAAGTGGTCCGGGCTCTACGCCTTCGTCGCCCTCGGCCTCATGACGGTGCTGTGGGACGCGGGCGCCCGCCGCGCCGCCGGGGTGCGCCACTGGTTCGCCGCCGGGGTGCTCAAGGACGGCGTGCCCGCCGCCGCGGGGATGCTCGTCGTCGCGCTCGGGGTCTACCTCGCCTCGTGGGCCGGGTGGTTCGCCAGCACCGGGGCCCACCTGCGCCAGTACGCCGCCGAGCGGCCGGACCACCTGCCGTGGCTGCCGGACGCCCTCGCGTCGCTGTGGCGCTACCACCAGGAGATGTACGGCTTCCACGTCGGCCTCTCGAGCCCGCACCCCTACCAGGCGAGCCCGGAGTCCTGGCTCGTCCAGGGCCGCCCGACGTCCTTCTTCTACGAGGCGCCCACCCTCGGCGTCGACGGCTGCGCGGTGAGCGCGTGCTCGCGCGCCATCACGGCGCTCGGGAACCCGGTCGTCTGGTGGGGCGGGGCCCTGGCGGTCGTGGTCCTCGTCGGCGTGTGGGCCCTGCGGCGGGACTGGCGCGCCGGCGCCGTCCTCGCCCCCCTGGCCGGCCTCTACCTGCCGTGGTTCCTCTACCCCGAGCGCACCGTCTACACCTTCTACTCCGTCGCCTTCTCCCCCTACGTCGTCCTGGCGCTGGTGATGGTGCTCGGCATGGTGCTCGGGCGCCCCGACGCGGCGCCGCGACGGCGCCGGTGGGGCGCGGCGGTGGCGGGCGCCGTCGTCGTCGCCGCCGTGCTGGCCGCCGCCTTCTTCTGGCCCGTGTGGGCCGCGCAGGTCATCCCCACCGAGCACTGGCGCTGGCGGATGTGGTTCCCCAGCTGGATCTGACGGCCCGCTGCCGCCGCGGTCGGCCCAGCCCCGGACCGTCAGCCCCGACCCGTCAGCCCCGGTCCGTCAGCCGTGGTCCGTCGGCCCCGGCCGGCGGCCGTGGTGGCGCCCGAGCGGCACCACCATCGGCGTGCCGCACACGGGGTCGGGGACGACCTCGCAGTCGAGCCCGTAGACCTCGCGCACCGTCTCGACCGTGACGACCTCCGAGGGCGTCCCCTCGGCGACGACGGCGCCGTCGCGCATCGCGACGACGTGGTCGGCGTAGCGGCAGGCGAGGTTGAGGTCGTGCAGCACGAGGACGACCGTGACGCCGCGGTGGTTGAGGTCGGTGAGGAGGTCGAGCACCTCGACCTGGTGGGCGAGGTCGAGGTAGGTCGTCGGCTCGTCGAGCAGGAGGACGTCGGTCTCCTGGGCGAGCGCCATGGCGATCCACACCCGCTGCCGCTGGCCCCCGGACAGCTCGTCGACGGGGCGGTCGGCCAGGTCCTCGGTGCCCGTCCACGCCAGGGCGCGGGCGACCGCCTCCTCGTCGGCGGCGGTCCAGCGGCGCAGCCACCCCTGGTGCGGGTAGCGGCCCCGCCCCACGAGGTCGGCCACCGTGATGCCGCCGGGCGCCGCAGGGCTCTGCGGGAGGATGCCGAGGACCTCGGCGACCTCCTTGGTGGGCATCTCGTGGACGGCCCGGCCGTCGAGGAGCACCGCCCCCGACGCCGGGGCCAGCAGGCGGGCGACGCCCCGCAGGAGGGTCGACTTGCCGCAGGCGTTGGCGCCGACGACGACCGTCACGCGCCCCGGCGGGACGGTGAGGTCGAGGTGCCGGACGACGGGGCGCTCGTCGTAGACGAGGGTGAGGTCGCGGACGACGAGGGAGCGCTGGGCGGTCACGTCGCTCAGCCCGCCGTCCCCGCGCGGCCCGCGCGGACGAGGAGCCAGAGCAGGTACGGCGCCCCGACGACGCCCGTGACGACGCCGACGGGCAGCTGGGGCAGGAACGGCGCGTGCTGGGCCACGAGGTCGGCGCCGGTGAGGACGACGGCCCCGACGAGCGCGGAGGCGCCGAGGGCCGTGCGGCCCGGGAGGAGGCCCCGGGCGACCGGGCCGGCCACGAGCGCCACGAAGGCGACGGGCCCGGCGGCGGCGGTGGCGACGGCGGCGAGGACCGCCGCGACCACCACGAGGAGCAGCCGCGCGCGGCCGACGCGGAGGCCGAGGCCGGCGGCGGCGTCGTCACCGACGCCGAGCCCGGCGAGCAGCCGCCCGCACGCGAGGGCCACCGGGACGAGGACGGCGGCGCCCACCGCGAGGGGCACGACGACGCCCCAGTCGGTGCCGTTGAGGCTCCCGGTGATCCAGACGAGCGCCTGCGCGGCCTCGGTGGCGTCGGCGCGCGTGAGGGCGAGGCTGACGACGGCGTTGAGAGCGGCCGCGGCGCCGATGCCGACGAGGACGAAGCGGTAGCCGCTGAGCCGCCCGCGCGTGGCGAGGGCCGAGATGGCGAGCGCCGTGCCGAGCGCGCCCAGGGCGGCGGCGCCCGACACCCCGAGGCCGGGTAGGCCGGCGCCGGGGGCGCCCAGGCCGAGGACCGCGACGACCGCCGCGGCGCTGGCCCCGGCGGAGATGCCGATGACGTCGGGGCTCGCGAGCGGGTTGCGCAGCAGCGCCTGCAGCACCGAGCCGGACAGGCCGAAGCAGGCGCCCGCCAGGACGGCGGCCAGCGCCCGCGGCAGCCGCAGCTGCAGGACGACGAGCTCGGCACCGCCGTCGCCCCGGCCGACGAGCGCCCCGAGGACCTGCGCCGGGGAGAGCGGGAAGTCGCCCACCGACAGCGCCACGAGCAGGAGCCCGAGCAGGACGGCGGCCAGCACGCCCACCACGGCGAGCTCGCGCCGCCGCGCCAGGCCGCGGGCCCGGCGCAC
>NZ_JABEMA010000179.1 GCF_013004605.1 Pseudokineococcus marinus | reverse complement strand
CGGGCGGCGCAGCGGGGCGGCCCCGCGCCCGCGTCACCTGCGGCTGACCGCGGCGCCGCCCCTAGGGTTGGCGGCATGTCGACCACCACGGGCGCGCGCGGCGCGTCGATGACCCTGGTGCTGCTCCGCCACGGCGAGAGCGAGTGGAACGCGAAGAACCTCTTCACCGGCTGGGTCGACGTGCCCCTGTCGGAGAAGGGCGAGGCGGAGGCCCGCCGCGGCGGCGAGCTGCTGGCCGCCGAGGGCCTCCTGCCCGACCTCGTGCACACCTCGCTCCTGCGCCGCGCGATCACCACCGCCAACCTCGCCCTCGACGCGGCCGACCGGCACTGGGTGCCCGTCACGCGCTCGTGGCGCCTCAACGAGCGCCACTACGGCGCCCTGCAGGGCAAGGACAAGGCCCAGACGCTCGAGACGTACGGCGAGGAGCAGTTCATGCTCTGGCGCCGCTCGTACAGCACGCCGCCCCCCGAGATCGAGGCGGGCGACGAGTTCAGCCAGGCCGGCGACCCCCGCTACGCCGACCTCGGCGACGACATGCCGCGCACCGAGTGCCTGCAGGACGTCGTCGGCCGGATGCTCCCGTACTGGGACTCGGCGATCGTCCCCGACCTGCGGGCGGGCCGCACCGTCCTCGTGGCGGCGCACGGCAACTCGCTGCGCGCGCTCGTCAAGCACCTCGACGGGATCAGCGACGACGACATCGCCGGCCTCAACATCCCCACCGGCATCCCGCTGCTCTACGAGCTCGACGAGGACCTGCGCCCCACCACCCCGGGCGGGCGCTACCTCGACCCCGACGCCGCGGCCGAGGCGGCCGCCGCCGTCGCGGCGCAGGGGCGCAAGAGCTGACACCGGCCGGCCCGGCAGCACGACGGAGGGCCCGCACCGCGGCAGCGGTGCGGGCCCTCCGTCGTCCGGGCGTCCCTCGGGGCGACTCGGGTCAGCTCGCGACGGGCTGCACCGGCTTCATCCAGTCGCCCGTCACGAGGAAGCCGACGCGGCGGACGACGGAGACGGCGTGGTCGCCGTAGCGCTCGAAGTAGCGGCTGCAGAGCGTGATGTCGATGGTGCGCTCGGCGCTCTCCTGCCACTCCGGCGCCTGCATCGCGGCGAAGACCGAGCGGTGCAGCTCGTCGAGGCGGTCGTCGTCGCGCTCGACCTGCGCGGCCAGCTCCAGGTCGCGCGTGGCGATGACGGTGCCGGCGGTCGTCGCGATGCTCGCCGCGGCGTCGCCCATGGCGGAGATGGTCGGCACGAGCGACTCGGGGACGACGAGGTGCGGGTGGCGCAGCCGCGCCTGGCTCGCGACGTGGCGCGCCAGGTCGCCCATGCGCTCGATGGACGTCGACATCCGCAGCGCCGACACGACCACCCGCAGGTCGGTGGCGACGGGCGACTCGCGCGCCAGGAGGGCGACGGCCCGGTCGTCGAGGTGACGCTGCTGGGCGTCGATCTGGGCGTCGGCGGAGATGACGCTCTCGGCCAGCGCGAGGTCGCCCTCCAGCAGCGCCTGCGTCGCGTTCGCCATCGCCGCGCTGACGAGACCGCTCATCTGGGTGAGCTGCTCGGCCAGGGACCGCAGCTCGTCGTGGAAGACCTCTCGCATGGCCGAAGCGTCGCACCGGTCGATGAACGGAGTCGACCCCGCCGGTGAACGCCGGGCGACCGGGCGGTGCCGGTCGCGCCGCGGGCTCCGGGGGCCCCGCGGCCGGTCCTACGCTGCGGGCCGTGGACGGCTCCTGGACGGTGGCGCTCGCGGGCCTCGTCGGGGTGCTCGTGGGGGTCGTCGGCGTGCTCGCGCCCCGGTGGGGCGCCCGCCGGCCGGAGCCGGAGCCGCCCCCGGAGGACGACCTGCCGACGGGCGCCGCCGACGTGCTGGCGGTGCTGTCCTCGGCGGTCGTCGTCGTGGACGTGGCGGACGTCGTCGTGCGGGCCAGCGCCGCCGCCCACGCCTTCGGGCTGGTGCGCGACCGCGAGCTCGTGCACCCCGAGCTCGCCGGGCTCGTCACGCGCGTGCGGCGCGACGGGGAGATCCGCGACGCCGAGATGTCGCTGCCGCGGGGGCCCTTCGTGGCGCCGGGCGCCGACGGCGCGGGCGTCCTCGTCGTCGGCGTGCGGGTGGCCCCCCTCGGCTCCCTCCACGTGCTCGTCCTCGTCGAGGACCGCACGCAGGCCAAGCGCCTGGAGGAGGTGCGGCGCGACTTCGTCGCCAACGTCAGCCACGAGCTGAAGACGCCGGTCAGCGCCATCGCCCTGCTCGCCGAGACGATGGACGACGCCGCCGAGGACCCGACCGCGGTCCGGCGCTTCGCGCAGCGGATGACCCGGGAGTCCCAGCGGCTGTCGGCGCTCGTGCAGGAGATCGTCCAGCTGTCGCGCCTGCAGGACGCCGACTCCCGCCACCAGCCGGTGCCGGTCGACGTCGACGAGGCCGTGCTCGAGGCGGTCGACCGCACCCGGCTCGTCGCCGACGGCCGCGGCGTCCGCATCACCACGCGCCTGGCCCGCGAGGGCGACGGCGGGCCCGGCGACACCCCGCCGGCGGAGGTCTGGGGGGACCGCGAGCTCGTCGTCACCGCCGTGCGCAACCTCGTCGACAACGGCGTGTCCTACTCGGACGCGGGCACCCGCGTGGCCGTCGTCGTCACGGTCGTCGACGAGCGCGTCGAGGTCGTCGTGAGCGACCAGGGCATCGGCATCCCCGAGTCCGAGGTCGGGCGCGTGTTCGAGCGCTTCTACCGCCTCGACCCGGCCCGCTCGCGGGCCACCGGCGGCACGGGCCTCGGGCTGTCGATCGTCAAGCACGTCGCCGCCACCCACGGCGGCGAGGTGGGCGTGTGGAGCAGCCCCGGCGAGGGGTCGACCTTCACGCTCCGCCTCCCCCTGCGCCGCGCCGAGGACGACGGCGACGGCACCTGACCCACCTGCTCGCGGGCGCCCGCGCACCCGTGCGGCGCCCACCTTCGACCCGGGAGGACCCCGCGTGACCCGCATCCTGCTCGTCGAGGACGAGGAGTCCCTCAGCGACCCCCTCTCCTACCAGCTCGGCCGCGAGGGGTACGAGGTGGCCGTGGCCGCCGACGGCCCCTCGGCGGTGGCCGAGTTCGACCGCGCGGGAGCCGACCTCGTGCTCCTCGACCTCATGCTCCCGGGGCTGCCGGGCACCGAGGTGTGCCGGCAGCTGCGGGCCCGCAGCGCCGTCCCCGTCATCATGCTGACGGCCAAGGACAGCGAGGTGGACGTCGTCGTGGGCCTCGAGCTCGGGGCCGACGACTACGTGACGAAGCCGTACTCCTCGCGCGAGCTCCTCGCCCGCATCCGGGCGGTGCTGCGCCGCCGCGGCGAGCCGGAGGAGGACGACGACGCCGGCGCCCTCGCCGCCGGCCCGGTGCGCATGGACGTCGAGCGCCACGTCGTGACGCTCGACGGGGAGCCGGTGGCCCTGCCGCTCAAGGAGTTCGAGCTGCTCGAGGTGCTCCTGCGCAACGCCGGCCGCGTGCTGACCCGCGGCCAGCTCATCGACCGGGTCTGGGGCGCCGACTACGTGGGGGACACCAAGACCCTCGACGTCCACGTCAAGCGGCTGCGCGCGAAGATCGAGGAGGACCCGGCCTCGCCGCGGCGCCTCGTCACGGTCCGCGGGCTGGGCTACAAGCTCGAGGGCTGAGGGCGCGGGCCCCCTCCCGTCGCGCGGCCGGCGGCGGGCGGCGGGGGCGGCCCCGGCACGCGGGACGCGGGACCGATGAGCCCGGCCGCCCGGGCCGGTCGTCACGGGGGAGGGCTGGTGGTCGGCCCCGTGAGCGGAGGCGCCATGACGACCGAGATGTGCCCGTACCTGCACCCCCGCGGGAGCGCGCGGGAGGCGCTGGCGGCCTACCGGCGCGCCCTGGGCGGTGCGGAGCCGGCGATGACGACGTACGGCTCGCTGGGCATGGACGACCCGTCCGTGCGCGACATGGTGGCCAACGCGGTGCTGCGGACCGAGGTCGGCGGTCCGCTCATGGTCTCCGACCTGCCCCCGGGCGCCGACGAGCCCGCGGGCGTCGCCTGCCTCTTCGGCGACGACGAGGGGGCGCTGCGCGCGGCCTGGGACGTCCTCGCCGAGGGCGCCGAGGTCTTCCAGCCGCTCGAGCCCTCGCCCTGGGGCAGCCTCTTCGGCTCGCTGCGCGACCGCTGGGGCGTCAGCTGGCTGGTCGACGTCGACGGGGCCGCTGGCGCCGCGGGCTGAACCCCGGTGCCGGAGACGGCAGGAGCCCCGACCGGCGGTCGGGGCTCCTGCCGCGCGGGCCGCGGGCCGCGCTGCGCTGCTGGGTGACGAGCTGCCGGAGACGGGCTCCGCTACCGGGCGACGCCCGGCGTCGTGGAGGCCGCCGTCGGGACGAGGGTCTGGTACTCGGGCAGCGAGCCGTTGAGGAGCGGCGTCTCGACCTCGAGCACCGCGCCGTCGAGGACCATCGTCACGGGCACGAGCTCACCGGGGACGGCGCCGACCGGGTCGGCGAGCAGGTCGCCGGAGACCTCGGCGCCCTCGGGGAGCTCCTGGCTGCCGAGGTCCTCCGTCTGCTGCTCGCCGAGGGGGACGCTGCTGCGCGCCGGGACGGTCACCTCGCCGGACAGGCCGCCGGGGCCGGAGATCTCGACGACGACCTCGTCGAGGCTGTCGTTGACGAGGACGCCGTACAGGCGCGCCGGGCCGTCCTCCTCGGGGCCGATGAGCAGGAGGTTGCGCACGAGCAGCGCCGTGCCCGGGCCCTCCTCGTCCGTCTCCGAGAGCGGGAAGTACGCCTGGACGCCGTCGGAGGGCGCGTACTGCAGCTCCGTCGAGAACTGGTTGACGACGGGCGAGACGGCGCACCCCGCGCTGGCCGAGACCGCGGCGGCGGCGAGGACCACGGCGGCCGCGCGGCGCGCTGCGGGACGTGTCGGGCGGGGCACGGGCGTCTCCTCGGGTCGGTCGCGACGTCTGGGGCGGAGCGTAGCCGTGGCGGGTCGCGGCAGCGCCCGCGGGCTCGCCGGGCCCTCGCCCGAGGGGGTGCCGCAGCACGCCGCGGGGGCCGCTGTCAAGGCCTGGGAGGCGCTGTTCTGCGGCTCCGCGGGCCTCTGACCTGCGACGATGCTCGCTCGAGCGCCCGGGGGCACTGCTTCGCCGTGGTAACCTCGAGGTCACGAAAGGGGAATAGAGCAGATGGCTTTCACTGTCGGCGAGACTGTCGTGTACCCCCATCACGGGGCGGCCCTGATCGAGGAGATCAAGACCCGGATGATCAAGGGGGAGGAGAAGCTCTACCTCCGCCTCAAGGTCGCCCAGGGAGACCTGACCATCGAGGTCCCCGCGGAGAACTGCGACCTGGTCGGCGTCCGCGACGTCGTCGGCAAGGAGGGCCTCGACCGCGTGTTCGAGGTCCTGCGCGCCCCCTACACCGAGGAGCCGACCAACTGGTCGCGCCGCTACAAGGCGAACCTCGAGAAGCTCGCCTCCGGCGACGTCATCAAGGTCGCCGAGGTCGTGCGCGACCTCTGGCGCCGCGACCAGGACCGCGGCCTGTCGGCCGGCGAGAAGCGCATGCTCGCCAAGGCCCGCCAGATCCTCGTCTCCGAGCTCGCGCTCGCGGAGAAGACCGAGGAGACGAAGGCCGAGGCCATCCTCGACGAGGTCCTCGCGTCCTGAGCACCGCACCTCCGTCGGAGCCCGTCGCCCCCCGTGGGGCGGCGGGCTCCGCGCGTGCCGGGGGCCCGGGTGGTGGCGAGGGCGTCGCCGCCTGCGTCCTCGTCGCCGCCGGGAGCGGCACCCGCCTGGCCGCGGGGCGGCCGAAGGCCTTCGTCGCCGTGGGCGGCGCCCCGCTCCTCGTCCACGCCGCCGAGGGCCTCGCGGCGTCGGGTGTCCTCCACCGGGTCGTCGTCGTCGTCCCCGCCGGGCTGGAGGACGAGGCGCGCCGCCTGCTGGCGGAGGTGCCGGGGATGCCCCCGACGGACGTCGTGCAGGGCGGCCCCAGCCGGCAGGCGTCGGTGGCGGCGGGCCTCGGCGCCCTCCCCGCAGGCGCCGACGTCGTCCTCGTCCACGACGCGGCGCGCGCCCTGGCCCCTGCCGACCTCGTGCGGCGCGTGGTCGCCGCTGTCCGCTCGGGCGGTCATGAGGTCGTCGTGCCCGCGGTGCCCGTGGCCGACACGCTGCGCGACGTCTCGGGCGGCGTCGTCGACCGCTCGCGCCTGCGGGCGGTGCAGACGCCGCAGGGCTTCACCGCCGACGTCCTGCGCCGTGCGCACGTCGAGGCGGCCGTGGGGGAGGGCGCCACCGACGACGCCGGCCTGGCCGAGGCGGCGGGCGCGCGCGTGCACCTCGTCGAGGGCGACGCCGAGGCGTTCAAGGTCACCGGCCCGCTCGACCTCCTGCTCGCCGAGGCCGTGCTCGCGCGGCGCGCGGCGGCCCCTGTGGCCGCGCCGTCGTCGGCCGCGCCGGCCCCCGT
>NZ_JABEMA010000178.1 GCF_013004605.1 Pseudokineococcus marinus | reverse complement strand
CCCGACAGGGCGGCGCGGGTCGAGGCGCCCGCCGCGGCCAGGTCCGGCACCGCGGGGCCGACGACGACGGGTCCGGGCCCGAAGAGGCGGGCGAGGGCGGTGGTCGCGGCCCGCAGGTCGACGCGCCCGGCGGCGGTGCTCCGGGCGGCCGCGGAGCCGTCCTCCGGCGTGCCCCGGTCAGGACCTCGGCGCGGGCGGGAGGACAGGCCGAGGAGGACGACGAGGCGCTCGCCCTGGAGGCCGACGAGGGCGTCGTCCGCGGACGCGCGCGCCGCCCGCCGGAGCCGGGCGATGACGTCCTCCGGCGACCCGGCCGGCGCGGAGCCGACGACGACCGTGACGACGGCGGGGCGGCCCCACCCGAGCGCCGACAGCCGGGACCGGACGCCGTCGTCGACGTCGCCGCGCACGACGGCGTCGACGACGAGCGCCTCGAGGCGGGCGTCCCAGGCGCCCCGGGCCTCGGCGGCGCCGGCGTAGAGCCGCGCGGCCGCGAAGGCCACCTCGCGCGAGTAGCGCAGCACCGCCTCGCGCAGGTGCTGCTCGCGCCCGGGGGCGGCCACCTCGTCCACGTGGTCCTCGACGACGTCGACGGCGGCCCGGACGAGCTCGAGGGTCTGCGCCAGCGTGACGGCGCGGGTCAGCTCGCGCGGGGCGCTGCCGAAGACGTCCGCGGTGACGGCGAGCGGCGCCTCGGGGTCGGAGTACCAGGCGGTGAAGGCGCCGATGCCCGCCTGCGCCACGAGCCCGACCCAGGAGCGGTCCTCGGCGGACATCGAGCCGTACCAGGGCAGCGCCTCGTCGAGGTGCCGCAGGGCCGCCGTCGAGAGGAGCCCGGTGGCCGCGCGGAGCCGGGCGACGTCGTCGGCCGAGGGCTCGGCGCGCCGCGCGCGGCGGCGCTCGGGCGCTCCCTCGGTCACGGCCGCCGATCGTACGAGGCCCCGCGGAGCCCGCGGGAGGGCGCGGCGGCGTGCCGCGGGAGCGGCTGAGGGCTAGGGTCGAAGCCGTCCGGAGGTCCGGCGCACAGCTCGACGCGCGGTCCGCCACACCGACGGAAGGACCGCATGAGCCTGCTCGACAAGCTCCGCCGCCGTGTCGCGGGCAGCACCCCGTCGCGCCTCACGCCGGCGAGCAAGCGCGCCGACCCCACGGCCAAGCGGTCCGGTGGCCACGGGCACTCGGACGACCGTCGCGAGGACGCGCTGCGCGCTCGCCTGCACGACGACCCGAACGACGAGAGCGCCTTCACCGAGCTCGCGGGGATCGTCCGGAGGCGCGCGGCCGAGGGGCACACCGAGGACGACCCGCGCCGCGCCGAGGACGACGCCGTCTGGGCGCTCGCCGAGGAGATGGCCGGCAGCAGCCGCGCCTGGTACCCGCTGCTCGAGCTGGGCCGCCTCTCGATCCACGACGACCGCGAGGGCGCCATGCGCCGGCTGTCGACGGCGGCCGAGCGCGACCCGTCCGGCGGCGCCCTCGCCAGCGCGCTGGCGATCCTGCGCGAGGAGGGCCTGCCGGGCGACGCCCTGGGTCTCGGCGTCGGCCACTGGCGCCCCCGCGAGCACCGCATCGACGCCGGCAGCCAGCTGGTCCACGCGGCCGTCGAGGCCGGCCGCGTGGGGGAGGCGCGCCGCCACCTCGAGGCGCTGTCGGCGCACCCCGACTCCGCCCGCGTCGAGGTCGTCCGGGCCGAGCTCGAGCGCGTCATCGCCGGCGCGGAGGGCGACCGCGGGCACTGACCCGTCGTCGCACCGGACGAGAGCCGGCCCTGCCGGCCCGCCACCGCTGAGAGGCCGCCACCCCGTGGGGTGGCGGCCTCTCGTCGTCCGACCGCGGAGCGACGCCGCGCGGGGGCGGGGTCCTGACGCGGGTGCGAGGGCGAGTCGTCGCCTGTTCGCCCTCGGAGAGGCACGCGCGTGGGCGAGTCGTCGCCTGTTCGCCCCACCCGGGGCGGGCTCGTCCGCGCGGGAGCGTCCACTCGGCTGGGAGGAGCGCACTCCTACGAGGAGCGCTGAAGGACGACGACGGGCCCGCACCCCCGAGGGGTGCGGGCCCGTCCTCGGCGGTCAGGGGGTCAGGCGTCGCCGCCCGCGGTGCCGGAGGTGCCGGCGCTGGCGTCGTCGAGCTTCCACGCCCTGTAGGCCTTCGCCGGTGCGTCCTTCGCCACCTCGCCCTGCGCAGCCAGGCGCACGAGCGCCTGGTAGGCCATCGACGGCCCGTCGATGCGGAAGTGGCGGCGGGTCGCCGCGCGGGTGTCCGACAGGCCGAAGCCGTCGGCACCCAGGACGGTGTAGTCCGCGGGGACCCAGGGGCGGATCTGCTCCTGCACCGAGCGCATGTAGTCGCTCACCGCGACCACGGGCCCGCGCCGCCCGGCGAGCTTCTGCGTGACGAAGGGGGTGGGGGCCTCCTCGTCGGTCCCGGGCCGCTCGAACGCCCAGGCGTCGCAGGCGAGCCCGTCGCGCCGCAGCTCGCCCCACGAGGTCACCGACCACACGTCGGCGTCGACCCCGAAGTCGGAGCCCAGCAGCTCCTGCGCCTCGAGGGCCCACGGCACCCCGACGCCCGACGCGAGCAGCTGCACGCGCGGCCGGTCGCCCTCGTGCCCGGGGGAGACGAGGTGCATGCCGCGGACGATCCCCTCGGCGTCGACCCCCTCGGGCTCGGCCGGCTGCACCATCGGCTCGTTGTAGACGGTGATGTAGTACATGACGTTCGGGTCGACGTCGTGCCCGGCGGCGTCCGTGCCCTTCGGGCCCTCGCCGTACATCCGCTCGAGGCCGGCTCGGACGATGTGGCCGATCTCGTAGCCGTAGGCGGGGTCGTAGGAGACGACGGCCGGGTTGGTGGAGGCCAGCAGCGGCGAGTGGCCGTCCGCGTGCTGCAGCCCCTCGCCGGTGAGGGTCGTCCGGCCCGCCGTCGCGCCGAGGAGGAAGCCGCGCGCCATCTGGTCGCCCGCGGCCCACAGGCTGTCGCCCGTGCGCTGGAAGCCGAACATCGAGTAGAAGACGTAGACCGGGACGAGGGCCTCGCCGTGCGTGGCGTAGGCGGTGCCGGCGGCCGTGAAGGCGCCGACGGAACCGGCCTCGTTGATGCCCGCGTGGACGATCTGCCCGGACTCGGACTCCTTGTACGCGAGCATCAGCTCGCGGTCCACGGACTGGTACTTCTGCCCGTTCGGGTTGTAGATCTTCGCCGTCGGGAAGAACGAGTCCATGCCGAAGGTGCGGGCCTCGTCCGGGATGATCGGCACGACGCGGCGGCCGAGCTCCTTGTCCCGCATGAGGTCCTTGAGGAGGCGGACGAAGGCCATCGTCGTGGCGATCGTCTGCTTGCCCGAGCCCCGCTTGAGCACCTTGTAGGCGTCGTCGCCGGGCAGCTCGAGCCTCGTGTGCGGCGTCGTCCGCCGCGCCGGCAGCGGCCCGCCGAGCTTCTGGCGCCGCTCGCGCAGGTACTGGATCTCCTCGGCGTCCTCGCCCGGGTGGTAGTACGGCGGGCGGTAGAGGTCGTCCTCCAGCGCCTTGTCGGAGATGGGGATGCGCAGGCTGTCGCGGAAGAGCTTCAGGTCCTCCATCGTCAGCTTCTTCATCTGGTGGGTCGCGTTGCGGCCCTCGAAGTGCGAGCCGAGCCCGTAGCCCTTGACCGTCTTGGCGAGGATGACGGTCGGCTGGCCGGTGTGCTCGGTGGCCGCCTTGTAGGCCGCGTACACCTTGCGGTAGTCGTGCCCGCCGCGCTTGAGGCCCCAGAGCTGGTCGTCGCTGTAGCCCTCGACGAGCTTGCGGGTGCGCGGGTCCTGGCCGAAGAAGTGCTCGCGGACGTAGGCGCCCGACTCGGCCTTGAAGGTCTGGTAGTCCCCGTCGAGCGTCTGGTTCATGACGTTGACGAGGGCGCCGTCCCGGTCGGCCGCCAGCAGCGGGTCCCACTCGCGGCCCCACAGCACCTTGATGACGTTCCAGCCGGCGCCGCGGAAGAAGGACTCGAGCTCCTGGACGATCTTGCCGTTGCCGCGCACCGGCCCGTCGAGGCGCTGGAGGTTGCAGTTGACGACGAAGGTGAGGTTGTCGAGGCCCTCGTTGGCGGCGACCTGCAGCAGGCCGCGGCTCTCGGGCTCGTCCATCTCGCCGTCGCCGAGGAAGGCCCAGACGTGGCTCGAGGAGACGTCCTTGATGCCGCGCGCGGTGAGGTACTTGTTCGACTGCGCCTGGTAGATGGCGTTCATCGGGCCGAGGCCCATGGACACCGTGGGGAACTCCCAGAAGTCCTTCATGAGCCGCGGGTGCGGGTAGCTCGGCAGGCCGCGGCCCTTCGCCGTCAGCTCCTGCCGGAAGCCGTCCATGTCGGTCTCGGACAGCCGGCCCTCGAGGAAGGCGCGGGCGTAGACGCCGGGGGAGGCGTGGCCCTGGATGTAGACCTGGTCGGGCGTCCCGCCGTCGTGGCCCTTGAAGAAGTGGTTGAAGCCGACCTCGTACAGCGTGGCCGAGGAGGCGTAGCTCGAGATGTGCCCGCCGACGGAGATCTCGGGGCGCTGCGCGCGGTGCACCTGGATGGCGGCGTTCCACCGCAGCCAGGCGCGGTAGCGGCGCTCGACCTCCTCGTCACCGGGGAACCACGGCTCCTGCTCGGGTCCGATGGTGTTGACGTAGTCGCTCGTCACGGGCGTCGGCACCCCGACGCCGCGCTCGCGCGCGCGCTGCAGCATCGACAGCATGAGGTAGCGGGCCCGCGTGCGACCCCGCTCGTCCACCGCCCCGTCGAGGGAGTCCAGCCACTCCTGGGTCTCCTCCGGGTCGATGTCCGGCACCTGGGAGGGCATGCCGCTCCGGGTGGGACCGGCGTCGTCGCGTCCTGCCACTGAAGCATCTCCGTCTCGTCCGCCGGCGCTCGCGGCACCAGCACGTCGACCGCGGCCCGCTCGGCCGCACACCGCGGTGCTGGGGTCGCCCGCGGCGGCTCCATCCTCGCGCGCCGCGGGCGGCCGCGTCACATCAGGTGCGCGCCGGGACGTCCCGGGGCGGGGGCGGGGCCGCCCGCGCGTGCGTCAGCGGGTGCGCGGGGGGCCCCGCT
Source organism: Pseudokineococcus marinus (assembly GCF_013004605.1). Taxonomy (GTDB): domain Bacteria; phylum Actinomycetota; class Actinomycetes; order Actinomycetales; family Quadrisphaeraceae; genus Pseudokineococcus; species Pseudokineococcus marinus. The sequence goes on along the minus strand of NZ_JABEMA010000178.1, from coordinate 1,431 downwards.
GCGCTGTCATCGACGGGTGGAGACGACGACGCTGGCGGTGCGCACGGGCGGCGACGAGCGCGTGGTGGACCTCACCGCGCGCGTCGAGGAGGCCCTCGACGACTGGGGAGCGGCGGAGGGCCTGCTGTCGGTCTTCGTGCCGCACGCGACCGCCGGCGTCGCGGTGCTCGAGACGGGCGCGGGCTCCGACGAGGACCTGCTGCGGGCCCTGCGCGACGTCCTGCCGGCGGCGGGCCCGCAGGGGGAGGGGTGGCGCCACGCGCACGGCTCGCCCGGCCACGGGCGCGACCACGTGCTGCCGGCGCTCGTCAGCCCCTCGCTCGTCCTGCCCGTGCTCGACGGGCGGCCGGCGCTCGGCACCTGGCAGAGCGTCTGCCTCGTCGACACCAACCGCGACAACGCCGACCGGACCGTCCGGCTGTCCTTCGTCCGCGGCTGAGCCGCCCCGCCCGCGGACTTCGTAGCCTTCTTCTGTCCTGGGGGCGCCCGACGACGGACTTCGTAGCCTTCTTCTGTCCTGGCGGCGCCCAGCGGCGGACTTCGTAGCCTTCTTCCGCTCGCGAGGGAGGGAGCGCCGCCGGGGCGCGGAGGCCTCAGGCGCCGGTGCGGACGCGCTGGGCGCCGGTGTAGACGTTGAGCGTCGGGGGGCGCACGAACCCGGCGAGCGTCATGCCCGCCTCGCGGGCCAGCTGCACGGCGAGCGACGAGGGCGCCGAGACGGCGGCCAGCACCGGCACCCCGGCCATCCAGGCCTTCTGCGCGAGCTCGAAGGACGCGCGGCCGCTCACGACGAGCACGTGGCCGCGCAGGGGCCAGCCGATGTCGCGGGCGGCTCGCCCGAGGACCTTGTCGACGGCGTTGTGCCGCCCGACGTCCTCGCGCACGACGAGCAGCTCGCCGTCGGCCGTCGCGAGCCCGGCGGCGTGCAGGCCGCCGGTCCGGTCGAAGACGCGCTGGGCCTCCCGCAGCCGGTCGGGCAGCGCGGCGAGCACGCGGGCGTCCACGACGACGTCGTCGCGGAAGAGGTTCGCCCCGGTCCGGGCGCGCACGGCGTCCACGCTCGCGGAGCCGCAGACCCCGCAGGCCGACGTCATGCCGAAGGTCCGACGGCCCTCGAGGTCGGGCGCGGGGACGCCGTCGGCGAGGGCCAGCTCGAGCGACCCGACGACGGGACGCCCGCCGGCGTCGACGTCGACGCACGCGGTGGTGCGCGCGACGGCCGCCGGGCCGGGCAGCAGCCCCTCGGTGAGCAGGAAGCCGAGGGCGAGGTCGTCGTCGTCGCCGGGCGTGCGCATCGTCACGACCACCGGCGCCAGCACCCAGCACACCTACGCCGCCCCCGGTGAGCGGACCGTGACCCTGACCGTCACCGACGACGACGGCGCCACCGCGACGACGTCCGTGACGGCCGCGCCCGAGCCCCCGCCGGCG
>NZ_JABEMA010000177.1 GCF_013004605.1 Pseudokineococcus marinus | reverse complement strand
GCACGCGCCGCCGGGGCCGCGGGCCAGGACGGCCGCGCCGCGCTGCCCGAAGAGCTCGCGCACCCGCTCCAGCAGCGCCGGCAGGGCGTCCTGGCCGCGCAGGACCGAGCCGGCGAGCGCGGAGAGGACGTCGGACTCCGCGCGGGCCCGCAGCGCCTGGGTGGTGCGGCGGGCGGCGAGGTCGACGACGGCGGAGACGGCGAGGGCCACGGCCACGAGCACGGCGATGGCCAGGGCGTTCTGCGGCCGGGCGATCGTCAGCGTGTACAGCGGCGGGGTGAAGAGCACGTTGGCGAGCACCCCGCCGAGCAGGGCCGCGAGCACGGCGGGGCCGAGGCCGCCGACGATGGCGACGCCGACGGTCAGCGCGAGGAAGAGCAGCAGGTCGATGGCGAGGTCGAGCTGCCCGCGCGCGAGGTGCAGGCCACCGGCGAGGACGAGGGGCCCGAGCGCCGCGAGCGCCCAGCCCCAGGCGCGCCGCCGGGGCGCGAGCAGCGCCCGGCGGCCGCGGGCGGTGCGGGCGCGGCCGGCCTGGGCGTGCGTGACGATCTGGACGTCGATGTCGCCGCTGTCGCGGACGACGGCGGCGCCCACGCCGGGGGAGAGGGCGGCGGCCACGCGGCCGCGGCGGCTCGCACCGATGACGACCTGGGTGGCGTTGACCCCGCGCGCGAAGTCGAGCACCGCGGCGGCGACGTCGTCCCCGACCACGGCGTGCCACGTCCCCCCGAGCGACTCCACGAGGCGGCGCTGGCGGGCGAGGCTGTCGGGCGCGGCGCCCGCCAGGCCGTCCTGCGCCGACACGTGCAGGGCCACGAGCTCCCCGCCCGGGCCCCGGCCGGCGATGCGCGCGCCCCGGCGGACGAGCGCCTCGCCCTCGGGGCCGCCGGTGAGGGCGACGACGACGCGCTCGCGGGCGGCCCACGGCGTCGCGATGCCCTGGTCGGCGCGGTAGCGCACGAGGGCGGCGTCGACCCGGTCGGCCACCCACAGCAGGGCCAGCTCGCGCAGCGCCGTGAGGTTGCCGACGCGGAAGTACTGGCTGAGGGCGGCGTCGACCTTCTCGGCGGCGTAGACGTCGCCGTGCGCCATCCGGCGGCGCAGCGCCTGCGGGCTCATGTCGACGAGCTCGACCTGGTCGGCCGCGCGGACGACGGAGTCCGGCACCGTCTCGCGCTGGCGCACCCCCGTGATCGTCGCGACGACGTCGGCCAGGGACTCCAGGTGCTGGACGTTGACCGTCGTCACGACGTCGATCCCGGCGTCGAGCAGCGCCTCGACGTCCTGCCAGCGCTTCTCGTGGCGGGAGCCCGGCGCGTTGGTGTGGGCGAGCTCGTCGACGAGGGCGACCTGCGGGGCGCGCGCGAGGACGGCGTCGAGGTCCATCTCCTCGAGCCGGGCCCCGCGGTGGTCCACGACGCGGCGCGGCACCACCTCGAGGTCGCCGACCATCTCCGCCGTCCTCGCCCGCCCGTGGGTCTCGACGAGCGCGACGACGACGTCGCCGCCGCGGTCGCGGCGCCGGCGCCCCTCGTCGAGCATCCGGTACGTCTTGCCGACGCCCGGCGCCGCGCCGAGGTGCACCCGCAGCGAGCCCCTCACCCCGTCCTCCTCACGGGCCGATGGTCCCGCGTCACCGGGCCCGGCCGCGCCGGGGCTCGCCCGGGGCCCCGACGCGGGCTCGGACGCGGGCTCACCGCACGGCCGCCGGCCCGGCGGCGTCCTCCAGCGCGACGTTGAGGGCGAGGACGTCGACGACCGGCTCGCCGACGAAGCCCAGCGCCCGGCCGCGGCTCGCGCCCTCGACGAGCGCGCGCACCTCCGCCTCGGCCAGGCCGCGCTCGCGGGCCACGCGGGGCACCTGCAGCGCCGCGTACTCCGGGGACACGTGGGGGTCGAGGCCGGAGCCCGACGACGTCACCGCGTCCGGCGGCACGGCCGCGGGGTCGACGCCCTCGCGAGCGGCGACGGCCGTGCGCCGCTCCTCGACGAGGGCGAGCAGCTCCGGGCTGCTCGGCCCGAGGTTGGACGCCCCGGAGGCGAGCGGGTCGTAGCCGTCGCCGGCCGCGGACGGGCGGGGGTGGAACCAGGCGTCGCCGTCGGGCCCGTCGGGCACGGCCTGGCCCAGCAGCGCGGAGCCGACGACGGCGCCGTCGACCCGCACGGGCGAGCCGTCCGCCCGCTCGGGCACGAGGCGGCCGGCGAGCAGGACGGCGCCGGGGTAGGCGACGCCGAGCAGCAGCGTCAGGGCGAGCAGGAGGCGCAGGCAGGCGCCGGCGAGGCGCAGGGGCGCGGTGGCGCGTGCGGGCATGTCAGCCGATCCCGGGGAGGAGGGAGAGGAGCAGGTCGAGGGCCTTGATGCCGACGAAGGGCGCCACGACGCCGCCGAGCCCGAAGACGAGCAGGTTGCGGCGCAGGAGGGACGAGGCGTCGGCGGGCCGGTACCGCACGCCGCGCAGGGCGAGCGGGATGAGCGCGACGATGACGAGCGCGTTGAAGACGACGGCCGACAGGACGGCCGACTGCGGCGTCGCGAGGTGCATGACGTCGAGCGCCTCGAGGCCGGGGAAGAGCCCGGCGAAGAGGGCGGGCAGGATCGCGAAGTACTTGGCGACGTCGTTGGCGAGGCTGAAGGTCGTCAGCGCGCCGCGGGTGATGAGCAGCTGCTTGCCGATGGCCACGACCTCGATGAGCTTCGTCGGGTCGGAGTCGAGGTCGACCATGTTGCCGGCCTCCTTGGCGGCCGACGTGCCCGATCCCATCGCCACGCCCACGTCGGCCTGCGCCAGCGCGGGAGCGTCGTTGGTGCCGTCGCCCGTCATGGCCACGAGGTGCCCGCCGGTCTGCTCGGCGCGGATCCGCGCCAACTTGTCCTCGGGCGTGGCCTCGGCGATGACGTCGTCCACGCCGGCCTGCCGGGCGATCGCGGCGGCGGTCACGGGGTTGTCGCCGGTCACCATGACCGTCCGGATGCCCATGCGGCGCAGCTCGGCGAAGCGCGCGGCCATGCCCTCCTTGACGACGTCCTCGAGCTGCACGACGCCGAGGACGCGGGCCGGGGCGCCGTCGGCGCGCTCGGCGACGACGAGCGGGGTGCCCCCGCGGCGGGCGACGTCCTCGACCGCGGCGTCCACCGCGGGGGAGGCGCCGCCGCCCTCGGCGCGCACCCAGGCGAGCACCGAGGCCGCGGCCCCCTTGCGCACGCTGCGCGCGCCGCCCGGCGATCCCGGCCCGAGGTCGACGCCGCTCATGCGGGTCTGGGCGGTGAACGGCACCTCGACGAGGTCCCCCTCGGCCGCCGTGGCCCGTGCGCCCGGGGCGTCGTCGTCGCCGGCGTCCACGAGCGCGACGACGGACCGGCCCTCCGGCGTCTCGTCGGCGACGCTCGCCAGCCGTGCCGCCGCCGCCAGCTCGTCGGCGCCGACCCCCGGCGCCGGCAGGAGCGCCGTCGCCCGGCGGGCGCCGTAGGTGATCGTCCCGGTCTTGTCGAGGAGCAGGACGTCGACGTCCCCGGCCGCCTCGACGGCGCGCCCGGACATCGCGAGCACGTTCCGCTGGACGAGCCGGTCCATGCCGGCGATGCCGATGGCCGACAGCAGCGCCCCGATCGTCGTGGGGATGAGGCACACGAGCAGGGCCACGAGCACGACGAGCGGCTGCGCCTGCCCGGAGTAGGCGCTGAAGGGCTGCAGCGTCACGACGGCGAGGAGGAAGACGAGCGTGAGCGAGGACAGCAGGAGGTCCAGCGCGCGCTCGTTGGGCGTCTTGGCGCGGGAGGAGCCCTCGACGAGGGCGATCATCCGGTCGAGGAAGGACGCGCCCGGCTCGGCGGTGACGCGCACCACGATCCGGTCCGAGAGCACCGTCGTCCCCCCGGTCACCGAGGACCGGTCGCCCCCGGACTCCCGGACGACGGGCGCCGACTCGCCGGTGACGGCCGACTCGTCCACCGAGGCGACGCCCTCGACGACGTCCCCGTCGCCGGGGACGACCTGGCCCGCCTCGACGACGACGAGGTCGCCCACGTGCAGCTCGGGGGCGGCCACCTCCTCCTCGGTGCCGTCCGCGCGCAGCCGCCGCGCCGTCGTCGTCGCGCGGGCGCGGCGCAGGCTGTCCGCCTGCGCGCGGCCACGGCCCTCGGCGACGGCCTCGGCGAGGCCCCCGAAGAGGACCGTCGCCCACAGCCACGCGGCGACGAGGACGGCGAAGACCGAGGGGTCGAGCACCGCGAGCACGGTGGTGGCGACCGAGCCGACCCACACGACCATCATCACGGGGTGGCGGACCTGGTCGCGCGGGTCGAGCTTGCGCACCGCCGTCGGCAGCGCGGCGAGGAGCTGGCGCGGGGAGAAGGACCCGGCGCCGACGCGGCCGCCGCCCGAGGGCCCGCCGGCCTCGTCGTCGGGGGCGGCGCCCCGCGGCGCACCGGGGGCGGGCTGGACGGGGGTGGTGGTGCTCACGAGAGGGCCTCCGCGAGGGGCGCCAGCGCGAGGGCCGGCACGAAGGTGAGCCCGGCCACGACGACGACGACCACCGCGAGGAGGACGCCGAAGACGGGGGAGCGGGTGGACAGGGTGCCGGCGCCCGCGGGCACGGCGGTCTGGCGCGCCAGGGAGCCGGCGAGGGCCAGCACGAGGACGACGGGCACGAAGCGGCCGAGGAGCATGACGACGCCGAGGGCGGTGTCCTGGTACGTCGTCGCCGCGCCGAAGCCGGCGAAGGCCGAGCCGTTGTTGTTCGCCGCCGAGGCGTACGCGTAGAGGACCTCCGACAGCCCGTGGGGCCCGGCGTCCTGCACCGACGCCCCGACGAGGGCCGGGACGCCGGCGGTGAGCGCGGCGCCGACGAGCAGGAGCGCCGGCATCGTCAGCACGGACAGGGCCACGAGGACCATCTGCCGGGGGCCGATCTTCTTGCCGAGCAGCTCGGGGGTGCGCCCGACCATGAGGCCGGCGAGGAAGACCGCGACGACGGCGAGCACGAGCATCCCGTAGAGCCCGGAGCCGACCCCGCCCGGCGTCACCTCGCCCAGCATCATGTTCAGCAGGAGGACGCCGCCGCCCGCGGCGGTGTAGGAGTCGTGGAAGCTGTTGACGGCGCCGGTCGACGTCGCCGTGGTCGAGGCCGCGAAGAGGGCCGAGAGGGCCTCGCCGAAGCGGACCTCCTTGCCCTCCATCGCCGCCCCGGCCGCCTGCGGCGCGAGACCGCGGCCCGCCGTCTCGGCCCAGGTGACCGCCGTGACGGCGAGCAGCCACAGCCCGCCCATGACGGCGAGGAGCAGGTGCCCCTGGCGGCGGTCGCCCACGAGGCGGCCGAGCGCCGCCGGCATCGAGAACGGGATGAGCAGGAGCAGGAAGACCTGCAGGAGGCTCACCCACGCGCTCGGGCCCTCGAAGGGGTGCGCCGAGTTGGCGTTGTAGAAGCCGCCGCCGTTGGTGCCGAGCTCCTTGATCGCCTCCTGCGAGGCGACGGGCCCGCCGACGAGCGTCTGCTCGCCGCCGGTCAGCGTCGTCACGGTGGTGGGTTCGGCGAGGTTCTGGACCACGCCGCCGAGGAGCAGGACGAGCGCGGCGACGAGCGACAGGGGGAGCAGGACGCGGACGCACGTGCGCACGAGGTCGGCCCAGAAGCTCCCCAGCCGGTCGGTGCGCGAGCGCGTGAAGCCGCGCACGAGCGCCACGGCGACGCTGACGCCGACGGCGGCGGACAGGAAGTTCTGCACCGCGAGGCCGCCCGCCTGCACGAGGTGCCCCATGGCGGTCTCGCCGCTGTAGGACTGCCAGTTCGTGTTCGTCACGAAGGAGACGGCGGTGTTCCACGCCGTCGGGGCCGGCACGCCGGGCAGCCCGAGGGCGAGCGGCAGCGCGGCCTGCACCCGCTGCAGCCCGTAGAGGAGCAGCACCGAGACGGCCGAGAGGACGAGCACGGAGCGCGCGTAGACGGGCCAGCGCATGTCGGCGTCCGGGTCGACGCCCGCCACGCGGTAGACGGCGCGCTCGAGCGCGAGGTGCCGGGTGCTGCTCAGGCTCCGCGCGATCCACGCGCCCAGCGGACCCTGCGCGGCGAGCAGCGCGGCGACGAGGACGGCGACCTGCAGGGCGCCCGCGGCGGCGTCGCTCACGACCGGTCCGCCCGCAGGAGCGCCGCGAGCAGGTAGCCCGCCAGCACGAGGGCCACGAGCAGGGCGACGACGTGCTCGGCGCTCACGAGCGCCGGCCCGCGGTCTCGAGGGGGGCCCGGTCCGCTGGGGCCCGGTCCACTGGAGCCGCGTCGCCGGGGTCGGGCGTGAGAGGGGTGCGGTCGAGGGTGAGCGCCTCGAGGCCGCGGACGAGGAGGAGCAGGGCGGCGAAGCCGCCGAGCGTCAGGAGCACGTAGGCCGCATCGGCCACGGGGGACCTCCGGGGAGGACGGGAGCGGGCGCCGGCGCGGGGCGCGCCGGCGCCGCCGACCCTGCTCCCGGGGCGCCCCGCCGGCCGCCGTCCTGACGCCGTCCTGACGCGTGAG